>JALTLI010000155.1:8507-11678 GCA_027005635.1 Alphaproteobacteria bacterium | reverse complement strand
AGCACCTTTAGCACACATTCCTCGCACAGCACCACCTTTTTCAATAATTCCTTTAAATACTCCAAAATCAGTTTTTAACCAAACATCACTTAGTTCACTAATTTCAATAGGGTTGCGTAAATCTGGTTTATCAGAAGCATATTTAAGCATTGCTTCTTTGTATGGAATACGTTTCCAGCCGATATTATCTACAGTTTTTGTTGTACCAGTAAATTCTTTAAATTCTTCAAATGCACCATGTACTACATTTTCAACTACGTTAAATACATCGTCTTGCTCTACAAAACTCATTTCTAAATCTAGCTGATAAAATTCTAGCGGGTGTCTATCTGCACGAGGATCTTCATCTCTAAAGCATGGTGCAATCTGGAAATATCTATCAAAGCCACTAACCATTAATAATTGCTTAAACTGTTGCGGAGCCTGAGGCAAAGCATAAAATTTACCAGGGTGCATGCGTGATGGTACTAAAAAGTCCCGTGCGCCTTCTGGGCTAGATGCTGTTAAAATTGGTGTTTGGTATTCTTTAAAACCTAAACCTGTCATCCTTGAACGTAAAGAAGCAATAAAATCTGAACGCAGATGCATAATACTTTGCATACGAGAGGTGCGTAAATCCATGTAACGATGCTTAAGTCTAAGTTCTTCTGGAGTACTTTCATCTGCTAAAGCATAAGGTAAACTTTTTACTTTTGAAAGAACCTCTAAACTTTTAACATCAACTTCAATTTCACCTGTTACCATTTCGGGGTTGATTTGCTCGTTATCTCTTGCAACAACAGTACCTTCAATTTTAATAACACTTTCTAATGATACATGAGTAATCATTTCAATTAACTCTTCACCAGCAGAACTTGGGTGTAAAACTACTTGAGTAATTCCGTAAGTATCTCTTAAATCAATAAATACAACTCCACCGTGGTCTCTACGTCTGAATATCCAGCCAGAAAGCTTAACTTCTGAACCTACATTATTAGCGCGTAGTTCTCCACATGAGTGGGTTCTGTAACTACTTGTAATTTTTCCTGCTGTGGTAGCCATATTTTGTTTCCTATATAAGTAAGTGTTTTTATACTAAATGTGAAAATGCCTTAAATGAAATGGAATGTCAATTATCTTTAAAATAATCATTGGATAATATAGTAGTGGGTGAGTGGTGAATAGCAATTACATTAGATTATTAGGTGCTAATATAGCAATTTAACTTAACACTTACGTTTTCTCGTTTAAAATTAATAGTATTTAATTCATACCCCTTGAAATAGCCCACTATGACTGCGGGTTATAAAATTAAATACTATCAATTTGTAAATCTCTTAACCGTAAAGTTGTTAAGTTAATTTACTATAGTAATTTATTAAAATACTCAAACTTAATAACTTTTTATTTTTGCTACTTGACAACAAGCATACATATTAGCTATAACCAAAATGTATTTAATAAAAAATTGTTTATTAATTAGTAAATAACTACAAATTACTGAATACAAATAAAGCCAAATATCAATATCGCGGGGTGGAGCAGTCCGGTAGCTCGTCAGGCTCATAACCTGAAGGTCAGAGGTTCAAATCCTCTCCCCGCAACCAATTATTTCAATAACTTAGCACATTTCACCACTACCGCATTTACCTAAAAGGGGTAAAAAAGGGGTAATCAGGTAAAAGTTTTTTCTCATATCAATACTAATTACATATTAAGAAATCCAATGCTACGCTTGGTATTTCTTATTTACCCCTTTTTTTCAAAAAAGCCTCATTTGCTGTTTTGACAATGCATAATTAATCCAATTATCTTTCTGTGCAGATTTTTCTAGCCACTCCAAACAATAGTCAACAATGTTGTTATGTGCGTCAAAATGCTCCTTAGGGGCAAAATGAGACCTATACCCTGTTTCTGTAACAGGTAATGGCTCAAGTGCCTTTAACTCAAGGTGAGCGGTATGACAGCCAAAATATTCAGGAGCATAATTAACCTGAATATTTATCCCTTGCCAAACTATTGTTGTGCTGGTTACTTTCATGCTAACGCCTAACTAAGTCATAATCTGAATTATGCTTTTCGTTTGTTAGCGTTACTTCTTCTGTATCTTCTTCATCAACAAAATATTTTTCTAGCAACTCAAAAGCATGCTCTTCATTATCTGCTATTATTTCCAAATATTTAATTGTTTCTTCGGTGTATATTGCTCTAAATTTAGCCATTTTTAACGTCTCCCTCTGCAAAAAATGCACTTGAAAAATCAGTTTCGCAACCAACATCTGTTTTTGTGTAAAATTCGCTCTCTGCTGGTGCATCATCATTGTTATAAGTATATTTTTCTAACAGTTTTAAAGCCTCTTTTTGGCTCTTTGCTTTAACAGAAACTCTATGTGTAATAGATTCTGTTACAAATATTGTGTAATTCTTCATTATTTAATCCTTTTTATACTTTAATCTTAAAAAAACTGTCGGTCATGCTTTCCGAGGTTGAAGAGTATGAGAAACTTGGGCGGAGCAAGTTTCTCAGAATCAGTTTTGCTATAGGGTGAGTGCAAGGGGTTTATGTTATTTTTTTACTCAAAAAATCACATAAATACATCTAGCCCCTTGCAGGAGAACTGCAAAATCATATAACGGGATACAAAAGCATTACCGTAGGTAATATCAAAATTAGAGGCGTAGACGATTACATTAAAAAATTATAGCAAGAAAAAAGCCAAGATTACATCTTGGCTTTTAAGATAAAAAGAAGTATTACTTCCCTTTCTTTTTAGGCTTCTTAGTTTTAGATACATGACCTGCAATCTCAGCTTGCTGAGCAAATTCAATATAAGTATCAGTACGGTTTATACCTTCATGTTCAAAATGTTTTACACGAAGTGTTGCTCCTTGAATTACTACAAAATCACCTTTTTTAAGTTTTACTGTATTAACAAGGTATTCAGCTTTTTTGCCAAAGGCTTTTAATCTGATAAATTCATCTACTTTAACCTAATCTTCACCTTGTTTGTAATCATGATTCTGACCAATACTTAGTTCTAGTATTTTGTTTTGTCCTGTGTTTTTTAATAATTTTGCATCTTTTGTTACAAATCCTGCAATGCTTACACTGTTTCCTGTTCTTGACATTTTCTCTATTCCTTTTTAATTTAATTTGCCCCTTATGGGATTTATTCTTGAAAAGAATAGAAA
>JALTLI010000155.1:0-8497 GCA_027005635.1 Alphaproteobacteria bacterium | reverse complement strand
TGGTAAAACAGGTTTAAATAGTGTTCATTGAATGCTTTGTAATCAAGTAAAACTAAAAAATAAGTCAAAGAAATAAGGATAATAATGACAAAAGCAAAGCAATTAGCTTCAAAAAAGCGTAGAGTAAACAAACCTAAACGTCGTATAATTAATGAGCGTCGTGATGATATGCTAGTAATATCTTCTGCTACCCAAAATGATATTTATTTATGGGCTTTATCTATGTCTCTTATGGTTGGTGTTCTTGCCATATTCATTGTTTGTGCAATTTTCACTGGAGGAAACTAAGTGTATCTTACAGGTTTATTACAATCTTTTGGCTTGGTAGTTATTAGCGTTGCCTTTAATATTATTATTCGTATAGGTTCTGTTAATTTTGACTTAGAACCAATTACTTTTGCTTGTGTTTCAATTGTTACTGGCTCTTTAGTTCTTTCACTTTTTGCAGGGCCTGGAAGGTTGATTGGTGATTCTGTAAAAAATCCATCTACATGGTTTTATGGATTCTCTGCTATAGGGGTTTTTATTTTTGATGTGTATCTAACTCATTATGTTAGTGCTACAGAAATGAGTTTATTTTCAAGAGTAGCCATTCCAATTTCATTTTTAATTTCTGCTGTTATCTTTAAAAGAAAACAAGAATTTAGTGATATTTTTGGGTTAGTATTTGTTCTTATAGGGTTAGGTTTACTATTTTATATCCAGCCTATTTATAGCTTATCAATCATTGCACTTTTATCATTAGGAACTGGTTTATCTCAAGCCTCAGAAGTTATATTTACTCAGAACCATAAACAATCTGTAAAAGCCAACGAAACAGGAAATATGCGAGATAAAGCAAGGGTAGTAGGCTTTGTTTCATTCACAACAAGCATGATGTTTTTATCCTTTGTTTTAATCGGAGCAATTATTCATCAATACTTATTACCTGATGTTGAGGCGTTATCATTTCTACCAGAATTAAATAGATTTGCTCATGCTCCTAGTGTTTGGTTTGGATTATTATTTGGAGCATTTTTATCTTCTACATATCGTTACTTTTTATGGTCATCTAGCTATAAATTAAAATCAGATAATATTTTAGCCTTACTAGCACTTGTACCTTTATTAACTTTTGCTACTGAGTGGTTACTTTCATTTTCTTCATACTTTCAAGATAATGAATCCATGCTTTCTGGTGATAGAGGAATGATGGTTCTAATATCTTGTGGAATTATTACGTTTGGTTCTGCTATTTCTGTATTTTTACGTGTAGGTAAATCTATAACAAATGAAAGAACAGGATCACTATGGACAGATATCAAACGTGCCATGACTATAAATACTAAAGATATAACTATCCAACATGCAGCAAATGGCTTAGATGACTATGAGATAGTTTGTGCTGCGGTAGAACATTGTTATGATGACATTGAAAAAGCCGCAAAATTACTAGAAGTACCTCTTGATGCTTTAAATGTAGTAAAAGATGCAAAAGGAAGATATGCCTTTGTTGCTGATGTTTCTCAAGATGTAGCAAGGCGTTTCCGTCAAAATGTTGCATTGAGTGATGCGTTAACAGGGCTTGCTAACCGCTCTGCTTTTATGGCTAATTTAAAAGCAAGTATTGCATCTAAAATTAACTTCTCAATTATGTTTATAGACCTTGATAAATTCAAACCTGTAAATGATACATACGGTCATGAAGCTGGTGATATGGTACTTAAAGGTATTGCTGAGCGTTTAGAAAATAATGCTCCAAAAGGTAGCTTAGCAACAAGGTTAGGTGGAGATGAGTTTTGCTTGCTAATTCCAAATATGAGTAAAAGCAAAGCTAAGCAATATGCTAATGAAATAAAAGAAATAGTATCTAAATCTTTTAAGTTTAATGAACACACTATAAATGTTGGTGCAAGCATAGGAATTGCAACATTCCCTGAAGATAGTGATAACGCTAAAGAATTACTTAAAATAGCTGATGAAGGAATGTATAATGACAAATAAGAAAATACTTTTATTTGATGTAGATGGTGTACTTGTACATGGCTACCACGCCAACCCTAAATATAGAATTTGCTGGGATAAAGATTTAAAGGAAGATTTAGGAATATGCCCTGAACGTTTCACCAAAGAATTCATTTTTGATACTTTTCGTAATGTTATAAACGGTGAACGTGATTTAAAAGAAGCATTAGCGGAAGACTTACCAAAACTTGGTTTTCATGGAGACCCACAAGAAGTTATAGATTATTGGCTAAAAAAAGATAGTAATATAAACACTGATTTACTACAGCACATAAAAGCACTTAAAGAAACAGGCAAAGTACGACTTTTTATTACTACAAACCAAGAACATAACCGTGCAGAATATTTAATGAAGAATATGGGCTTTGAAAATTATTTTGAGGATATTTTTCACTCAGCACGTATAGGTGCTACAAAACCTAGTGAACATTATTATAATAAAGTTACAGAATTATTAGACCTATCAAGCAATGAAAAACCTATCTTATTTGATGATACTCCAAACGTTGTAGAAGGTGCTATAAAACATGGGTGGGAAGCAGTTCAATTTAATACTGTTGATGATTTTACAAATCACCCATTTATTAAAAGTATTTTATAAAAAAAGATTGTCAATCTGGCCTTTGCACATAATGCGTAAACCCTTGCTGAAAACCACTCCATAGCTCTTTTGTGAGTGCAGGCTTAATATCTATAGCCTCTAAATCTTCCAAGTTATGCCATCCCAATATAATAGGTTTTCCGCAAGCCTCTTTTGTAGGTAATTCAAAATTCTCTGGGAGACAGATCCGATAGTAAACGGCAATTTCATGGTAATTATCACCATCCAAACTAAAAAAGTTTTCAATAAAACCAGCCAGCTCCATTTTGCTGATATCCAAGGAAAGCTCTTCTGCAACTTCCCTAGCCACTGTTTCAGATGTGGTATTACCAAATTCCACCCTTCCACCTGTAATAAACCAATAGTTATTTTTAGGGTCATATTGAAGGAGAATTTTATCACCATTAAATGCTAGGTAACCGATACGGAAGGTAAATACTCCATTTGGTGTTGGTAAGGTTAGGTCTTTACTTGAGCTTTCTAACATTGAACTACTCCTTTTGTTGCATAAGATATATACAACATATATAATAAATCCATGCACTCATACAACAAAAATGTTTTTTGGCTACCACAACCTAACAAGGTTGAATTATATTTTTCTAATGAAGTACCAGATATAAACAAAGTAGCATCTGTTTTTGTTTATCTCAATTAGCAAAAGATGATCCAAGAGGGTTATTCGCAGGTGTGCCGACAGGTTGTTGTCAACATCCAGATAGTGTTGGAAGTAGTTGTGCATGGCATGGTCAAGAAAGCCCTAATGGTGCTTTTTGGGCAGTAGAAAAAAATGATGAGATAATTGCAGTTTCATGGGTTTGGAGATCAGAAGAAGGGCAAGGTGATTCATTAGTTCTAGATAATATTGAAATGACTGAAAGTATGGGGCAAGATACATCAAAACGTGTTTTAAGTTTGTATCAACAAGCTGCTAATAATTCTACTGGTAAACTAGGTATTGCGAATACTTATTTAGGTACTCAACATTCAGATGTTGCTATTATAGGTGATAGAATGGAAAGACCTTTTGATGTACCTAAAACACCAGATGGTTATTCAGTATATACAGATTCTGATACTATAATTAAATTAAAAAACAAAGAACTAGATGAAGTTGAATTTGATACATCTAAATTAATTGCGGAACAAAATGAAATAGAAGAAATAGAAAAACAAAATATTGTTGATCATATATTAAAAGTTGAAAGTACTGTATATCCAGAATCTTTTCAGGATATAAATGATAATAATATTGAGAATTGGGAAGGATTAACTGAGTATATAGGAACAGAACCAGCTGTCATGACTTGGAATAAAGAAGATGACGGTGCAGATGGCTATATGATTTATACTGCGACAGATGTAGAAGATATTGCATCTGACGGTCAATTACCGTTACGTGTAGGTAATGAGATTATGGGTGAATTGGCAGAAAATTTTGTGGATAGACCATTTGAAGCAAGAATGCGTGAAGAAACATCATATAAATTTGTAAAAGCATTTGCAGATCGTGGTTACATGACAGTTCAAGAAGATGAAAATAATGTTGAACAATATGGTGATGAAAGTTTTCATAATGTAAGATTAAAATTTACTGAAAAAGGGCTAGATAAGTGGGGCGTGAAAGAAAAAACACCGCTTGAATCATTAGATGATGATATACAAACACGCCTAAAAGAACCAGAGCAAGAAATTGAGCAAGAAGATACTGTGTTAGTAGCTGGAATGTCTGGGTAAATACTTTCTTGGGGCTATTCAGTTATTTATACAGATAAAGTTAAAATTATAGTTCCTTACTATACAAAACGTGTACGAGATGGAGCTATTGTAATTAAATCCTATCAATTTGTAAATTTCTTAACCGTAAAGTTGTTAAGTTAAATTGCTATATTATCAGCTAAATTTGCCATTGCAATTTCTAAAAAACTAAAATTCCGAAGGACTTAAAATCAGGTCGTAGAGAAAACCGCAATAATTCATGCTAAAATATTGTTCTCTCTAGTCCCTTAGAAAAATCACATATGCAAAACTCCGCTGACAGCGGTTATTGTTGGGAGGTGTTCTCTGTATTGATATAAACTTAAGACTAAATGGTGCGCCCGAAAGGATTCGAACCCATGGCCTTCTGATCCGTAGTCAGACGCTCTATCCAACTGAGCTACGGGCGCACTTGATTAGGTTTTTAACAGAAAGATTTGCTCTCTGCAAGTATTAAGTGTTGTATTTAGTTTAAAAAGTGTATAATTTTAAAAAAAATAATAAAAAAGTATAAATGATTAATGTTTGAAATAGATAAATCTGAAATTTTAGCCATTAGGGAGGTTATAAAAAAACCACTTTTTTATGTGGCCATTTTGTTGGTTTGTACTTGGAGTTATCTACATTTTGCTTATAGTTTACCTTTTGTTGGCTCGGTAATTTTTGGGGCTTTTTTGGTTGTATTTACTTTTGTTGATTTAAAACACTATATTTTGCCAGATATATTAATGTTTCCTGCTATTTTAATTGGTTTAATTGCTGCTCCAACTGTTATGGGGCAAGGTTGGCTGAATACTTTTTTAGGTGCTGGGTTAGGTTTTGGTTTGTTTTTTATGATATCTTTTATATTTTTTAAAATACGCGGATACCACGGTCTTGGTTTTGGTGATGTTAAATTTTTAGCTATGCTTGGTGCTTGGGTTGGTGCTTCTAGTTTGCCTCCTTTGTTATTAATTAGTAGTTTTGTTGCTATACCTGTTTTTATTTTGCGTATGATTTTTACAGGTACAAAAACTTCTTCTCCATTACCATTTGGTCCATTTTTGGCAGTTGGTGGCTGGTTTATGTTATTATATGACATGCAAATTTGGGCATTAATATTACAAGCTAGAAAAGCTTTAATACAAGGAATAATAGGCTGATGTTACGTTTAGTTATTTTAACAATTGTAAATATATCTTTACCATTTTTATTGTGGGCATTTAAAATTTATGTGATTAGAGTTTGGAACAAAGTATATAAAAAACCGTTACCTGAGTATAAATTTCCAGTAACTAAGTTATTATTTATAGGTGTTTTATTATTGGTTAGCGCGCTTATTACTTATAGATTTATTGGTGTAGATGAAAATATTGAGTGGAAGGCAGATAATCCATCTATTTCACAGGATTATTAATGAAACTATCTAATGAACTAAAACACATTCTAAAAATTTTACAGCCATGCATGTTAGTTGGTGGTTTTGTAAGAGACTCAATTTTAGGTGTAAACAGCCAAGATATTGATATTGTCACATTAAATACGCCAGATAAAGTTACTATATTACTTGAAAATGAAAATATTAAAGTTATTCCAACAGGTATTGAACATGGTACGTTAACTGCTATTTATAATAAGCAAAAATTTGAAATAACAACTGCAAGAAAAGATATAAAAACTGACGGGCGTCATGCTGAAGTTGTATTTAGTGACAGTTTTGCTGAAGATGCTATGCGTAGAGATTTTACTTTTAATGCATTATACGCTCAACCAAATGGTGAAATAATAGATTTTATAGGTGGTGTAGAAGATTTAAACAATGGTATAATAAGGTTTATTGGTGATGCAAATAAGCGTATAGATGAAGATTATTTACGAATATTACGTTTTTTTAGATTTTATGCAAGATACTCTAAGCATAAAGTAAGTGATGAGCTATTAACCATTTTAGAAAATAAATCTAAGTTATTAACTAAATTATCAGCTGAAAGAATTACTTGTGAAATATGTAAAATACTAGCAGTAGAAAATATAATGAATACGCTTAGTATTATGGAAAAAACAAAAGTCTTAAAGGTGCTTAAGTTGTATGGTGGTATAAAGCAAGTAGCTAAATTACCTGCAAAGCCTATATTGCGCTTATATAGCTTAGGTGGTAAAAATATTGCTAAAAATAGATATTTTGTATTTTCAAATATTCAAAAACAATATTTTAAAAATATGGCAAAAAGTGAAAATACCCATTTTACAGAAAGTAATTTAGCTGAAAAAAGCTACTTTTTAGGTAAAGAAATATGTGTGGATATATTAAGGTATATGGCAATAAAAACTGATCAACAAAAATATAATAACTGGGCAGATGAAGTTATTAAGCAAAAAGAACAAATATTTCCGCTAACTGGTAAAGATTTAATAAAACAAGGATATACAGAAGGAGAAGAGTTGGGTTTTGCATTAAAGAAAGCTGAAAAATGGTGGGCAGAAAATAATTTCCCTGATAAAAAAGATATATTACAGAATATTTTGTAGTAAAGTTAAAGTTATAGTAATTTAATTTGTACTTTTATTATTGAATATAATAGGTTAAAGTTTTTCATAAATTTATATAAATAAAAAGTGGTCTTTATGTCATTAGTTCAGCAAGGAATTGATATTGTTATTGTCTCTAGAAGGGGTGCAAGTGCTGTGCAAAAAGTGATTATGGATACCCAAAAAAATCCTTTATTTTGGTTAAAAAGCAAGTTTACTATAGTTTTTGATGAAATGTCTGAGGAAGTTGAAAAATTACGCTCTTGGTATAATTCTATTGCTGGAGTAACCCCTTTACCACGTTTAAAAATTATTAATATTGATGGCAAGCGTGGCAATATGAATTATTTGCGTCAACAGGGAATTGATGAAGGAAATTTACCCTTTATTTATTTTCAAGATGATGACGATGATTTACCAACTAATGCTGAAATTTTCCTTAAAATATTAGATGAAAATCAAGAACTTCATGCAGTTTTTGGTGTTACCGAATCTATAGATATTCGTTATCAATTAGTTGAAAGATTTCCTAGTGTTAATTCTGATGGTCATTTTAAAATTGATCCTGTGGAGGGGACTCGTTGGTTCCCAACTTATCCGCACCCGTGTGCTGGAATATTTAGAAGAAAAACCTTTGAAAGTTTCCCATTATATAGCGGTACTTTATATAAAGTTTGCGGTAATGGAGCGTATTTAATAGAGCTATTAAATAGTGGTGGGCACATTGTGTTTATTCCATACGTAATACGCAGAGCATTATTACATGAAAATAACATGACACCACCTGTTATTAGTACTTCAATTAGGCATGCTTTAGCAGAAGATATACAAAACTGGCAAAAATATATAACTAACCATGAAGTTAAAATGTTCCAAAATAAAATTATTGAAAGATTGGAATGTGGAGATATAACATCTTTTAAAGAAATTGGTGGTATGGTAGAAGAGCGCTACGATAGAATAGTTAAAGGCATTAGCCCTTCATCACAAACTTCAAACTTTTAATTTTTAAATATATTATTCAAATAGATATTCACCAACTTGAGTGGCAAGTTTGACTTTTAACATAAAACCTTGAACTTCATCACGGATAAGCTCTTTGGCAATACCTTTAGTGAGTTCTATTCCTTCTTTTGGATCTATTTTCTTTAATTTAGGAAGTTTTACTACTTGTTTTTCTTGTGGTGGTGCAAAGCCTGCACGTAGTAATAGTTCTCTGCTTTCTTCTTTACTAAGAGATTTATTGCCGTTACTGCTTTTATAAAGTTCATGGGTAATAATATTAATCGCTTGCTGTTTATCTAGTGATTTACTTATTTTATCCATGTTATGTTGCATAGTAATTAATGTATTGTTTACAGAAGAAGATAAATAACCCTTTACAGGTATTTTTTCACCTAAAGATATTTGGGTTTGAGGTGTAGGGTTTTTATCATAACTATTTTTAATAAATATTTTATTTATTGTATTATTACTAACGTACGGTTTTATATTCATTTTATTACTTATGCTGTATGCTGCTACTATTAATAAGCAGGCAAATAAAAGCATGGCAATTTTTTGCCTGCCTGAAATAAAGCCGGTAATTTCAACTTTTTCTGGTGTTATATCAATTATTGTTTCATT
>JALTLI010000154.1 GCA_027005635.1 Alphaproteobacteria bacterium | reverse complement strand
CGTCAGGTTTTATCTGACTTTTTTGGTACAACATACTGGAGCTTTTTACCTGTTCAAATGGAAGAAATTCGTCAAGTTGAAATAGTAAAAGGTCCTAACTCATCTTTATTTGGTTTTAATGCTGAATCTGGTGTGGTCAATATTATTACTTACAACCCACTAGATGATGATATCGCTAGTGTAAATGTAGGTATGGGTACCCAAGAATATCAAAAAGCTAGTGGTGTGAAAACATTCCAGATTTCTGATAAAATTGCTATTCGTGCTGGTGGTAGATTTGAAACATTAGATGGTTTTAATCGTAATAGTTACCCATCTACAGTAGAACCAGGAATTGATAGTGCAGATGCATTATTAAGCCGTAATATTAATATTGATGTACAAGCTAAAATAGATAATAAATCTGAAGTTCGTGTTGAATCAAGCTTTGGTAATGGTCAATCAGATGTGCAAACACCATTTTATTTTAACCTTACACAGCGTCAAAAATTCCAAAACCACCAAGTAGCTTATAAGTTACAAAGTGATTACGGTTTATGGGATGCTAGTATAATGAAAAGTGTTCATGATTGGAGAAGTAATATTACAGCCTTTGCCGCAGAAACAGATACTACTGTAGCAAAACTTCAAAACTTATTTAAAGTTGGTTCTGATCACACATTTAGATTAGGTGGAGAATACCGTTACAACAGTATTACTGGAGACTTTTTAGGCGATGGTAATAACAAATTTGATTACGATTTATACGCATTAAGTAGCATGTGGGATTGGCAAGTAAATGATAGCTTATCATGGACAAGCTCTGTTCGTTATGATTACGTTAAAATGGGTCGTGATGAAGTTCCTGTTTTTGGTAGTTTTGCTGGTCAAAGTGCTCTATTTAACAGAGACATTGAAGAAATAAGTTATAATAGTGGTTTACTATATAAGCTTACTGATGAAGATAAACTTCGTTTCTCTGTAGCTCGTGGATTACATATTCCTAGTTTATCAGAATTTTCTGGCTCTGCATTAGTTTCTGCAAACTCTGGGTTTACAGGTGATCCAACCTTACAAACAGAACGCAACTTAACTGTTGAACTTGGTTATACCAAGGAAAGCACGGAAACAGAAAGTAAATTTACTGCAAATATTTTCTGGGAACGTATAGAAAATGTAATTGGTGGTAAAATCCTTAATACTCCAGTTACCTATAACTTCCAGTTTGATAACGTTGGTGATTCTGAAACAACAGGTATTGAACTTGCTTATGAAGATAAGTACAATGATTGGCTTGATTGGGGTGTTAACTACACTGGTTTAGCGGTTAAAGATGAAGGCATTGCTGGGTTATTAACCCAATATGAAGGCACTACACCTAAGCATCAAGTTAGCTTATTTGGCGGATTCAATGTTGGTAAATGGGAATTTAACTCAGATGCAAACTACATTTCTGAAGTTCAATACCGTGCTATCGGTTCTAGTGCTGCTGATAACGTAATTAGTGATGTACTAGAACAATACGTAGTACTTAACATGCGCGTTGGTTATAATGTAGATGAAAATACTAACATATCATTTGCTGGTTACAACTTAGTTGATCAACACAGAGAAGTTGGTCAGGGTTCCCTAGGAGCATTAGGTTACGGCGGTGGTAATAACTTAGGTAAAAGTTTTATACTTAACTATAACCGTAAGTTTTAATTATATTGAATTTATAAAAATAATCTATATAGTACAAAATATTCAACAAATTCGAAGGATATTATGGATTATATTTTTAAACGCTTAGCAGGTAAAGTGCCTAATCATTGGACTGTGAGTGTAGTTAAAATTGAAATTTTAGCTGGTCTAACAGTTGCTTTGGCTTTAGTTCCTGAAGCTGTTGCATTTTCTTTTGTTGCAGGTGTAGAACCATTAGTTGGTTTATATGCTGCATTTTTAGTTGGTTTAATAACAGCTTGTATTGGTGGTAGACCAGGAATGATTTCTGGCGCTACTGGTGCTTTAGCAGTTGTTATGGTTTCTTTAGTTTCTAGCCATGGCGTTGAATATTTATTTGCAACTGTAGTTTTAATGGGGATTATTCAACTTCTTGCTGGTATTTTTCATCTTGGTAGATTTATTCGGATTGTTCCGCACCCTGTTATGTTAGGTTTTGTTAATGGTTTGGCTATTGTTATTTTTCTTGCTCAGCTTGGTCAATTTAAAACTAACGGAGAATGGATGGTTGGCAATGAATTAGCCATGATGCTAGGCTTAGTTGCTGTAACAATGGCAATTATTTTTGGCTTACCAAAACTAACTAAAATTATTCCTTCACCTCTTGTTGCCATTGTTACAGTTAGTTTGATTGTTATAGGTTTTGGTTTAAACACTAAAACAGTTGGTGATTTAGCAAGTATTTCTGGTGGGTTGCCTCAGTTTCATATCCCTATGGTAGATATCAACTTTGAAACACTAAAAATAATATTTCCTTATGCAATTATATTGGCAGCTATTGGTTTAATCGAATCTTTATTAACCTTAACTGTTGTTGCTGAACTTACAGAAACTAGGGGCTCTGCAACCAAAGAATGTATTGCCCAAGGTACAGCAAATGTGGTAACCGGATTTTTAGGTGGTATGGGTGGTTGTGCTATGATTGGTCAAAGTATGATTAATGTAGCATCTGGTGCTAAGCACCGTTTAAGTGGAATTAGTGCAGCTTTATTTTTGTTAGTATTTATTTTATTTACTTCTGGATTAATAGAACAAATACCAATTGCAGCCTTAATTGGTGTAATGTTTATGGTAGTTATTGGTACATTTGAATGGGCATCATTTAAAATTGTGAAAGACGTACCAAAGCAAGATGCCTTTGTATTAGTACTAGTAACAATTGTTACAGTATTTACAGATTTAGCAATTGCCGTTATTGTAGGAGTTATTGTTTCAGCTTTAGTATATGCATGGAAATCTGCTATGCATATTCACGCAACTATAAGTGAAAATAAGCAAGGAGCAAAAATTTATTCTATTCAAGGCCCTTTATTTTTTGGTAGTTCTGCTAATTTTAGTGAAATATTCACCCCCAAAAATGATCCTAAAGATGTAATTGTTGATTTTGCTAATTCCAGAGTTTT
>JALTLI010000153.1 GCA_027005635.1 Alphaproteobacteria bacterium | reverse complement strand
CTGTAATGCTTATGGCTGGGTTCCTGTTTGTATCTGGTGTATCTCAGGCTGCAGAACTTGTTATGATTGCTAACCCTTCAGTTAGTTTATCATCTATAAGTGCAAAGGATGCTAAAAAACTATTTTTAGGTAAAGCTAAAACAGTTAATGGTGAAAAATTAAAAGCTATAGGCTTGGCTGAAGGTCAACCTGCCCGTGATTTATTTTTTAGTAATATACTAAAAATGAATGCTACAGAAGTTAAAAACCATTGGGTTACAGAAAGCTTAAAAGGTGGTGCTAAGCCTCCTAAATCAATGAAAACTGTAAAATCTCTTATCAAATACGTTGGTAAGAAAAAGGGTGCTATTGGTTACATTACTTCTGATAAATCAGGTGATGCAACAGCAGCAGGCTTAAAAACTTTAGCTATTAATTAATAGCTAATTAAAATATGTATAACGTATAGCATTTACTATACGTTATACATATTACTAATTTAATAAAAAAAATAAAGATCGGAAGTTAAAAAAATGTCACTAAAAAACAGACTAATTCTTACATTTTTAGCAATTGGATTTATTCCATTAATACTTACTGCTGTTGTAGCTTATTATAGTTCTAGTACCAGCTTAAAAAGTACTATTGGACACAATGAAGCAACTACTGCATCACTATTACTAAAATCATTAGAAGCTAATATTGAAGATAATGCTGCTAAGTTAAAAACATGGTCTGGATTTGAATCATTTATAACTGCATCTGAAATTGCAGAAGATGATGGTGATAGAACTGTTCATGCAACACTTGCAAATCTTAAAAAGAATTATAATGCTAATTATGATATACACCTATACGCTTTTGATGATGGTGATTTTACACGAATTGCAGTTAGTGATGATAAACTTCTTAAACAACCAATTCCTAAAAATCTAACTAAATTTGCAAATGATTTTGCTAAAAATAAAACCAAGTTTGCCCTTATGCCTACTAATAAAAAATCAAAAGCCAATGAAACTATTTTTGAAGTTGATATGTTTTCTGCAGTAATTTCAGATGATGAGCTTGTTGGTGTATTGGCATGGGAATATCCATTTGTTTTAGGTGCAGAACAAACCTCTAGTAAGTTTGTATCATTAATAAATTCTAAGGGGGAGCTTTTAGCTGTTCCTGGTTTTTTTAATTCTGCTGAACAATCAGATGCTTTAGCAACTTTAAAAAATGCAGGTTTAACAAACTATGTTAATGATAATGCAGAAAATGGTTACTTTATGTTATCTGCTGGTACTGATTATTTAACTGGTTTTAGCTCATTAAAAAATAAATTAGTAGGTGATACATGGTCTCTACTTATATTTGTAGATAAAGACATTGCTTTAAGTGATGTAACAGATATGACAATGCTATTTTTATTAATATTCCTTATTTCAACAGTTGCAATATTGTTTATGGGTATCCGCAGTGCTAAAAATATTGCCGAGCCACTTGAAATTATATCTGCATTTATGGATAAACTAGTTTCTACTAATGATTTAACTTTATCTATGGATATTAAATCTGGTGGACGTTTTGATGAAGTTAACCGCAACTTTAATAACTTTATTGTTAACTTAGCAAATATTGTGGGTAAAGTTAAAGCTTCAGTAGTGGATACAGGTAATGCAACAGAAAGTATTTCTAAAAATATTAATGTTGTTAGTGAAATAAGTTCTGGTCAGGTTGTTACACTTAGTGAAATTCAACAAGCTTTAAATGATGCATCTGATATGTCACTGGAAATTAACCAGTTATCAGATAACGCAACTGGTAACGTTAACGTTATAACAAGTGCAACCGAACAAGCTAATAATGCTATGAATGATTTAACTTCAAGTTCTGAAGAAATATCTAATATTACTAAGGTTATTGATGATATATCTGATCAAACAAACCTATTAGCATTAAATGCTGCCATTGAAGCTGCAAGGGCAGGGGATGCAGGTAGAGGTTTCGCCGTTGTATCTGATGAAGTTAAAAAACTTGCTATAAGTACATCTAAATCAACTGATGAAATTGGTAAGGTTATAACAGAGCTGCAAGCCCAAGTAGTTACATCAAAAGAAACTATTAATAATATAACTAAATCTGTTGCAGAAATTAAAGGACAAATGGCAAGCGTTGGTTCTGCTATTTCTCAACAATCAGGTGCTATAGAAGAAATTGGCTCATCAATTACAGCCTTTTCATCTTCTATGGATGTAGCTAATGAATCAGCTAATAGCTCTAACTCAGAGGCTGAAAACCTTAAAAATAAAGCTATACAATTACAAGAGGAAATATCTGTATTTAAAACAGATTAACTTTATAGTATATAAAGAAATAACTAACCCAAAATAAAAGGCTCTATTTAGAGCCTTTTATTATATCTTAACATTTACCCAAATGGTGACGAGCAAAAAAGACATAACGCAGTGTTTATTGTTTATTTAGCTAGAAAAAATTGTTCAGTAATTTATTGTTTAACAGTTACAAATAGGGGGGAATTACTATATATAGAAATTTAACTTAACACTTTTATGGTTTCTCGTTTAAAATTAACAACATTTAATTTCATAAACCTTGAAAAAGCTAATATGACTGCGGGTTATAAAATCAAATTCTATCAATTTGTAAATTTTTTAATCGTAAAATTATTAAGTTAATTTACTATATAATAAAAAAAGTAAAAAAACGCTTGAGCTATAGCAAAATCTCTGTTAAAAATACTTCTAAATAAATGTTTCGGCGTAGCTCAGTTGGTAGAGCAAATGACTGTTAATCATTGGGTCGTAGGTTCGAGTCCTACCGCCGGAGCCATTTTTTATAAATTAAATCAACATATTACCCCAAACAAGCAACTAAAACGCCGTATTGCAACATAAAAAATGGTGCAGTTTTGGTGCAGTAGCAAAAACGTTGCACTAAGCTGCACTATTTATTTTAAATCAATTAGTGCACCAAATTGCACCATTTTAATAAAATTCTATGATATTTACTTATGAACTTATTTTTAGAACTGGTTAAAAATTACACATTACCAACTAATACCACAACCTTTATTTCTAGAAACTTTCTTTTCTAAAGTTTCCTTGGTTTTATTTTTACTTTTACTTTTATCTAAAAGGTATAAA
>JALTLI010000152.1 GCA_027005635.1 Alphaproteobacteria bacterium | reverse complement strand
TATATAGTAATTTAGCAATTTAATTTGTTATAATTTAATTCATAGTAATAATTTAAAAGAAATAAATCAAACATGCTTAAAAACATTACATTATTAGCAATAACAGCAATAATATTAACATCTTGTAGCAATAAACAAAATACTTATATACCGCCAACATTTACTGATTGGCAAGTAAATGAGCAAACTTGCATGCTAGAAAATACAAGTAATGGCTTTAAAATACAAACAGATGGCAGATTAAGTGCTGATTATATTTACTTTAAAATATTCACCCCACTACCACTAGCAAGAACCCCATCTATTACAACAAACAATATAGAAACTTTACCAATAAGAGTAGAAGGCACAGGTAGAATATTTTCCTTTGAAATACCATTTACACCTTATATAGTTTCTAAATTAATAAATAAAAATTCATTTATTATTATAGATTACCGTATTCAAAACATTCAAAAACCAAAAAGAGAACTGTTTAACACAGTAGGCTTAGCAGAAGGTGTAAATTATTTAGCCGAACATTGCTAATAGTTTATAGCGATTTAACTAGGATTAAACTTAGCCAAAAATACAGAAACATCATCAAACGGCAACGGCTTACAAAAAAAGTATCCTTGCATATGATGACAACCATGTTTACGTAAAAAGTTCATTTGATATTCACTTTCAATTCCCTCTCCTACAACAGATAAGTTCAAACTTTCTGCCATAGAAATTAACGCATCAACCATTGGTTCATTATGTTTCGGGTCTTCTTCAATATCACGTAAAAATGATGGGTCAATTTTCATGGTATCAACGGGCATTTTTTTAAGCTGGTGAAAAGATGTCATACCTACACCAAAATCATCAATTGCTAAAGTAACCCCTAAATCATGAAGTTCATTTAGCTTATTAACAGTTTTTTCTGCGTCCTTAGAAAGAGCGCTTTCTTGTAAATCCAATATTAAATGATTAGCATCAATACCAACTTCATTTATTACTTTAATACAAGAAGGTACAAAATCTTTGTGCTTAATTTGATAACCGTTAATATTAACAGCAACTTTTAACCACGGATATTTCTCATTCCACTTTTTACACATGGTTAATGCTTCTTTCATAATCCATTCACCAACAGGAATAATCAGCCCTGTTTCTTGTAATATTGGGATAAACTTAGCTGGTGAAACAGTTGAGCCTAAATCTCTACTTTCCCAACGAATTAATGCTTCAACAGCAGAGACTCTACGTTTAGCAATAGCCATTTGTGGTTGAAATACTAGCCTAAATTCTTTTTTATCTAGCGCTTGATGTAAATAATTTTCTAGTTGTAATCTATCAACGCTATCAATTTCCATATCCGATGAAAAAACTGCATAGTTATTTTCACCTTCAATTTTAGCCTCTTCTAGTGCGCTTTCTGCTTGTAGCATTAAAGTATTGCTATCTTTGGCATTATGCGGATAATGGCTAATCCCGATACATGAAGTTACATGAACATGGTTATCTGTCATTCTAAATGGAGGCAACAATCCTTCTAATATACGTTTCGCAATTGTAATAGCCTCACTAGATTTTATATCCCATAAAACAATAGCAAAAGTATTACCGTATATTCTGCAAATTAATCTATTACTTGCATTAGGTAGTGATTCTTCCAAACGCTTACCAACAGCATGCAACATTTCATCGCCAACTTCATAACCCATTGTTTCATTAACAATGTGAAACCTGCTTAAATCTAGCATTAACAATGAGAAATCTGCAAATGAGCCGTTATTTTCCTGTTCAATTCTTTTATTAAATAAGTTCCAGAAATGTTGTTTACTAGCAAGACCAGTTATACTATCTGTTTCTTTAAGAATTTTTATTTCATTAGCAAAGTCTTCTTTTAATTCACTAATTTCATCATCACTCGGGCCTAAAATTTTGCTTTTAAGTGAACCAATTAAACCTGTATCAGACATATAATCACTCCTCTGCTTGCATAACACTAGCAAATCTATTAATTAATCCATCTAAGCTAGAAGAAAGAACCATTCCAGAAAAAGCTGTTAAATGTTCCAAGCCTAAAAATCCATCTTCTGCACCAATTAAAACAGTTTTACCTTTACCAATAGCGTAACCAATTTCCACCCTTGCAGCCTGATTAGAAAGACCTTCACCAAGCCAAAAAACCACCCATTTTGCATGATCTATTGCGGTTTTATCCCATGCTACTTGCTTTGCATGAGAAACTGGATCTAAATCTGGATCTGCAAATGTGTCTCTACGGGGGTTAATAAATACAACATCTTTATCTTCAAAACGCTGAAAAAATTCCAAGCGCCAGTCTCTACCACGACAGTTACCACCAAGATATATTTTAGGTGAAGAAATTTCTTCGTTAAAAAGTTCATCTGCTCGAATAAGAGTGTAACCCATGTTTAAATCCTTAATTTTAATAATTATCTATTATGAGATATTTTTATACATATAATCAAGCAAAAGGATTACTACTAAAATCTATAAAAAACTTGTAACAGCGCAACAATCAAGGCATTATAGCGCTTATGAAAAATAATATTAAAAATAATTCAACTGATTTTAACTTTAATAGTTGTGCCAAAATGGCACCATTAAATGTTCTAATTATGGCAGAACATTATTCCCCAAGCTATAAAGCTGGCGGAACTGTTAGATCACTAGAAAATATAGTTACAGCATTAAATAATGATATAAATTTTAATGTAATAACCCGTCACCATGATTTTGCAGACCCAACACCATACACCCAAGTAATAGAAAATAAATGGCAACCATACGCTGGCGCAAACTGTTATTATTTATCTAAAACTGGTATTTCAGAATTAAAACAAGCTATTAAAAATAAGGAATGGGATATTTTATATGTAAATAGCTTTTTTTCTTTTTGGTTTAGCCTTATCCCAATAATATTTTGGCAATTAGGTTTATTAAAAGCAAACAAAGTTATAGTTGCTCCAATGGGGGAATTAAACAAAGGTGCATTACACAGAAAATGGTTTAAAAAAGCAATATACCGCATTGTTTGCAAACTACTTTTTATCCATAAAAATGTAGAATGGCAAGGAATTAATAACAGCGAAACAGCAAATATAAAAAAATATTATGCTGGTAAAAATGCTATTGTTCAC
>JALTLI010000151.1 GCA_027005635.1 Alphaproteobacteria bacterium | reverse complement strand
ATAATTTTTTCATAACCATCTACTGTAATATCTTTTATAAACATAATTATTATCCTTTTTTGCTAATATAAAAATAACATAAAAAGTATATAAATTTAAAGTTAAATCATTATAATACTATACAATTACATACATTTTATATATTATAACCAACTTAAACCATGTAATATCTTTATTTCACTTTTTTCTTACGGAGCATTAAAATGCACAAACTTTCACCTATAGAACTATTTCCACAAGTATCTTTTGTTGGAACTGCCCATGAATTATTTCATGCAAAGTTCACAAATCAAACAAATATTTTTGCTTTAAAAAGAACCCTAGCACAAAATTTTCAACCATTAGCAGATAAACTTGCAAAGCATTTCATTCCAAACCAAGAACTTACTTACAAAGAAATTACTTTTGCATCAATAAGTCAGGTTTTATTTGGTATTGCACCAAATGAAAAACAGGCCATCAACCAAATTCTGGAAGATATCCACTTGCCTGTATTCAGAAATGCGCGCCTATATATTACTAGGCACACAGAGGATTTCATATATATGCAAAATAAGGCAACAAAAGAAAGTGTTTGCGTATGCTTTTATACTGGAGCCCCTAGTGAATGCATAGAAAACAATGATGCAAAACCAAGCAACCGCTTTGATAACCGCTATAACAAGCAAAATAATGCGCCTGTATATGAGCTTAATAATGGAGATATTTACCGCTACTCATGCAATAACAATGGTACTGTTCCATTTATTCATAAAGCACCATCATACTCTGTTAATTTAGGACAAAACCGTTTAATCCTTATTAGCGATAAGTAAAATTTAACTATAAAAAAACCAGCATAAAGCTGGTTTTTTTATGTTTATAGTTATTACTTTTTATAACTACTAAACAAAGTTTGGCTTGCCCCTAAAATAGCTCTAGTTTGGCTAAATCCTCCGCCACGAATTTGGTTAAGCTGGAGAGCGTTCTTTTTACTATTCAAACTAGCCTGTGCCCTACTTTCATTTATTGCTTTTGTTGCAATTGCTAAAGATGTTCCACTTTTTGTAGATACCCCCCTTGCACCAAATAATGCCCGTTGAGAAGCAAGAGCTGTGCGTAATCTACGTTTTCTATCAATTTCTCTTTCTGCATTTTGTGCATTTAATAAAGCAGTTTTTTCATTTGCTAATCTATCTGCCACTTTTGATTGTTTTTTCTTTTCCTTAGTATTTTCTACCTGAGTTGCAACCGTTGCTGATGTTGCTAAAACTGCAAGTATTGTTGGGATTGATGCTGCCATCTTTTTATCTCCTTGTGTTTCTATATACTTATTTCTACTGTTAATGCCATTAAATGAAAATCTAGTGGCTGATTTTGAGTAATTGTTATTTGTCCTGCCCTGCTATAGCCACCTAAGCTTACTTTTTGCCAACCATTATATTTTTCTGCTGGTGTATCTAAAACTCCTGTGCCAAAGCTTTGAAACGCTGGCTTATAGCTACCTGTTCCAGCTTTAACAATGATATCTTTACTATCATTTAAGCGCAGATTTGCTGCTACAAAACGTTTATATTCTCCTGTCATAACTTTATTGCCTAAAGTTAAATCTGCGGGCAAGGTTTGGACTGAAAAACTAAACTCTAAACCAGCTTCAATTTCTGAAACAGATTGTGAACTTGTGAAACTTCCACTATTTAAAATTACGTCATCTAAAATAAATTTATCACCAATAACTTTTACAGTCTCACCTATTAAGTTATCAAAACCGCTCCAGCTTGTTGTAGGTGTTGTATTGGTTGCGATTTTTCCGCTATCTAGGTAATAATTATTATCAAATTTTTCAATATATCTAACAGTTGTATTATTTATTGTTCGTTTTACTACTACATAAACATCGCTACCAACTACGCTAACTTCTTCAAATAATCCTTTAGTTGTGAAATGACTCCATGCCCTAAGTTCTTGTTGACGCAGAGTATTTAACACAGCAATTGTGCCATCTGCATTTACAACATGCAGATAATTTGCGCTATCTGTATTAGTTGAACGACGAATAGCCATAGCAACAGGTGCATTTAATAAATGTGAAGAAAGAATAGAAATATCATTAGCGGCATAAGTTTGTTGCAAATCTGAGTAAGTAAATTCACGCAGTACTTTACCATTTCTTTCAAAAAATAAAGTTGCACCATCTACACTTAATGGAGCAACTATTCCGCTACCATGACTAGTTGATTTTTGTACGCCAATATTACTTGGTGTAATTACATTATTATTTCCAGAAATAAAAAATTCTCCACCACTAGTAAAAACTTGTAAGTTTCTGCCAGAATACATATTTTTTATTGCAACAGCATTGCTATCACTCATTGTAATATCAATACCATCATCATCATTTACTGTTGTTGTGTTTAAATCATAATGTGCTTCAACTTTGCTCATTAACAAAGTTTGCGGGCGACTTTTTAAACCACCAAGTACCATTCTGCCACCAAAAAATGTTACACTTTTTGCCCAGCCTTTTGCTATTGAAATAACATTTTCTAGCCCACTACCGTAATCATAAGTAGGGATATTAGTAAATGTTATAAAAGTACTATTCCATGCAACATCACTTGTTCTGGTTATTTCAATTGGTTGTAAATCTTCATGGACTAAAATAAGTTTATCTGATGTTTGGCTATAATTTAATGAACTAAGCATTGCATCTGTAATATTAGCAATTGCTCCGCTTGTTATGTTTGCTTGTAATATATCATTTTTATAAACTTTCATATTTCCTGCGCTAAATGATAATAAATAATCTATTTCATCATTGTAATTAAAGGCTATTAACCTTGTTTTATTGTTTAAATTAGTTGTATCTATGTATCTAAGACCTGCTCTGCGCTTAACTCCTCCTTGCGGAAGAATTAAAACATTTTCCAGCTTTGCTGCACCTTTATAATAGGTTTCTAAATCTACCCTGCCATATAAAACTGGGTTTAATTCTCCTCCGGTAAAAGATGTTTGTATAATTCTTGCTCTTGGCATAATTAACTCCATTCATTATTTTTGAATAATCATGAGAATTCATAACTTTGTAATTATAGTGATTACATAGCAAACTATTTATAGGCAAAAAAAAGCTAGGCATTGCACCTAGCTTGAGCCCAATAACCGGAGGAAGGCTCCAAAAATATTTTTGTTTTATTCGTTAATAGTTATAATTTCACCTGTTTCTAGATGAATAATCATTTTAGTGAAATAATCTTTATTATCTAGCAACCTAAAGGAAACTTTTTCTGATAAAAACACCAAAAAATTAATTATTCCTTGCAGTACTTTAAAACTAATCTTATTTGCAAAATAAGCAGCATGATAAGCATTAGTACGAAGTTTAAATTTTAAACAATAATCTTCATCACTTTTTATTGTAATAATACCAAATTCTTCTGCAAACATTTCATTGGTAAAGTTATTCAAATTTTTTTCTGCTCCTTCAATGGAATCAATACAGTGTTGCCCTGCAATTTTAGAACATTGCTTTTTTCTAAATTTTCGAGCAGATAAAGTTAATATCAATTCTTCTTTTGTAAGATTTCTTTCTGGAATATACATAAACACTCCTGATTTTTGAGAAATAACGGAATATAAAGATGATATATAAACATTAATGTATACTGTAAATACAGCAAAATCAAGCCAATTGCCAATAAATACATTTTAAATACATTATATTTTTATGAAGTTACTTATTTACATAATTATTATACTGTTTTTAATATCTTGCACAATGCAGGAAAATAAAAATAATTCACCAATTAAATGCCAAGTAACATTATTAGCACCACCCAAAATACAAGGATATTAAAAATGCCAGAAACATTTATAGAAAAACATATTATAACAGCATTAGTTATGCTAACCGTAGCATTAATAAGCTGGGTTGGCTTAACAGTGGTTGAATCTGGTAAAGACATTGCAAGTTTGCAAAAAGATACTGAGTTTATGCGTGAAAATATTGCAGATATGAAAAATAAACTTGCAAATATGGAAGAATTGCTTATTTCTAAGCAGTATAAAATTGCAAAATATTAAGTTATTTTGACTTTTAATTTACTGCTAGGTTTACCACCACAACCACCTGAATTTCTTATCATAGATGGAGGTATGAGGTTATTTTCTCCTAACCATTCAATGGCCTCATCTTTAAGTTTGTTATATAACCATTCACCGTATTTATCATTGTAAAATTCCTGTATGAGATTATGTAAATTAACAGTATTTTTTAACATTGTTAATAATGAATGTTTAGCTAAATCATCTAAATCAATTCTACTTTTAATAAGTTCCTTAATATAACAGTTTGGTAATGGGTTTATAATATATAAATGATCATTAGTTTCAATATCATCCATATTTTGTTGCTGAGTAAGCCTGCCATCAATTGTTGAAAGCAACCATATACCAGTATTATCATCTCCGCATAATGCACGAATTACATCATCTATATCAAATATATGATTATACAAATTATTAGGGTTTAATAAATCTTTTTGAGTATCAATTTTCATATATTTAAATCATAGTAATTAAAGTTTAAAACCCAACACCTATAGCAGTTAAAATTGCCGTTACTTTATTTTTTCTTGCAGATGTGTCGGCTTTTAAACTTTAATTACTATAACACAAAATACTTTTAACTTTAACTTAAATATATGTTATATTTTTTACTTAAAGTATATCTCTTTCTACCTACCTTTTAATAAATCACCCTATATAACTTGGAGACTATTATGCTAAAATTTGCTGATCCTGTTTGGATTATTACTTCTTTTATTTGTATTATTTTTCTTGTTTATCATAATATAAAATTAATACAAAAAAGAAACTGGTACACACAAAATAAATTTAAATTATTTATAAGAGACGGTATAAATAATGAAGTTGGTATGTGTGATGGCTGTATTATTCGTATTCTTGCAATATTTTTCTCAGTAAGTATGTTTAATAGCGTTGCTGTTGAATATATTTACCAGTTTATAGCTAATGAGAATATTGCAATAATTATAGGCACTGCGCTTGT
Source organism: Alphaproteobacteria bacterium (assembly GCA_027005635.1). Taxonomy (GTDB): domain Bacteria; phylum Pseudomonadota; class Alphaproteobacteria; order UBA2136; family JALTLI01; genus JALTLI01. The sequence goes on along the minus strand of JALTLI010000151.1, from coordinate 6,794 downwards.
TTTTATTGTAACAGATTTTTTAGTTACTATTTTATTTGCAACTAGAGAGTTTATAAGGAGTTAGCGTTAAAAAAAGCCTTTATTATTTAATTAATAAAGGCTTTTTTAATTAGAAATTAAGTTTAAAGGCTGTAAAATATTATTTAGATTTTCTTGCATGGTTGGAGAATTACTCTTATCTTCTAATAATTTTTCATCTGTAATTTTAGTTTTTTCTTGATTTTCCATATCTTGGCTATCAATTTCTTCAACTTCTTCTTGAATAATTTCTCCACTAACTTTGCAACTTCTAACCTGAATAGAATATATTTGGTTATTAAAAGCTGAAAGCCCAGGATAACGTTTGCTCATCCAACTATTATATAGTTCTTGTTGGCTTTTTAATTCCTTCACATTTAAAAATACATAATCATTATTATTTATTGAATTGTAGTTATGTAAACAGTTTAATGCTGTAATTTCTAATAAGTTATGAATTACTGTTAAGCCATTTTCCAGTGTATAATTTGTAACTTTATTAGTATTTTTATTTAAAATAAAAATATTGGCTCTAAATTTAAATTTTGGTAAGTATTCTTTTTCAGATTTCAATAAATTAGCAAGTTCATCTTCAAATGATCCAGCTAAATCTTCTTTATCATTAATTTCAGCATCATTTGTATTAGATAATATATAATCAGGTAAAATTACTTCTTGTTCTTCAGTTATAGTTTGCGCAAAGCTAGGATAAACATAAATAAAAGTTAATAAAGCTAAGCTAAAACGAAGCATAATTATACTGCCAAAGTTTTACGTAGTTCGTAAAGTTTATCTAGTACTATTGGTAAAATATTTGAATTTTCTGGTAATGAATTAGTACAAACCTTGGATTTCTCATTACTTAAAACAGCTTGAACCCCTTTAATAGTGTAACCTTTATTATGAAGAAGATCTTGGATATGTTTAATTATTGCCACATCTTCAGGACGGTAATATCTGCGACCACCACCACGTTTAAGTGGTTGTATTTCACTAAACTTAGTTTCCCAGAAACGCAGGACATGAGTAGCAACGCCAATTGAATTTGCCACTTCACTAATTGTACGGTAAGCTGTAGCAGATTTTTTATTTCTACGACGCTTAGAAGAATTATTAACAGTTTCTTCATCTTTATTAGATGGCGCTGGAAAAAGATCCAATGTTTCTGTCATGCTTATTCTCCTAGGTTATAAAACTATCTGTTACCGTTAATACGATCTTTCAATACGTGTGAAGCTTTAAAAGTAATAACTTTACGTGGTGTAATAGGAACTTCTTCACCAGTACGAGGGTTACGACCAATACGTTCACGCTTAGAACGAACAGAGAAATTACCAAAACCAGAAAGTTTAACTACATCACCCTTTTCTAATGATCCGATCATTATTTCAAGTGTTTGCTCTACAAGTTGTGCAGAAGCTTTACGTGATAAACCTACTTCATTGTAAACTGCTTCTGTTAAATCTGCTCTTGTTAGTGTATCTGCTTTACTCATTTGGTTATTGCACCTCTTCAATCTATTAATTTTTGTTGGATAATAAAAGTTACCCCACAACCTATTTTTTTAAATCTAATAGATATACTCATGAAAAGCAACTCTATTTTTTATATTTTTTAAATATTACATATATTTTGCTAATATGTTACAAATACATGAATATACTTGATAATATTACAATTATAGCGTGAGTATATTTAATAAAAATTTATTGTAATATAACTTCCATAGCTAAATTCTGTGCATCATCATCAAGATCAAGAAAACGTAAAGCCGTAATAATATTTGCAACAGATTGTGCTTGCATTTGCGCAGGATGTTGATACATCAACGGCTCTGCTAGTAATAATAAAGTTTCTCCAACATTTTCCTTTTCCAAGCTAGAACCCAGAACCCTTAGCCACAATTGTCCAGGGCCTTTTCCTTGTTCTGTGTAGCTATCATTAATTTTTTCATGGAGAGCAAGCCAAACACTTGGTGCAACCTCAATATTACTAGCTTCCAATGTAGATAAAATACGTTGAACATTTTGAATACTTTCAGGTGTATCCAACTTAACAGAGTTAATAAACTCATTTAAATTAATTTGGCTATTACCATTTATAATTGCAAATATAGGTGCAAGATGCTGTTTAGCAGCCAATAATTCTCCAGATGGACGTTTATTATTTTCTATTAAACTCCACCAACTATTAGCCAGCATTATTTGCCCAGATTTAAGATAAGATTTAACAGCCAGCGGAGCAAACCAAGCTAAATTAGGATGAGCAGCAACACTAATTGTTTGCGGTGTAAGCAATGATGAAATATTTTCAAAGCCATCATTATCAGCTAATTCCCATAGTTTTTTAATCATTAAAGCCTTAGCAGATGCAAGATGAGTTAATTTTATTCCCTGCCACAATAATGCCCTTGCCATACTTCCATCGGTTATGTTTTCCACTGCTCCTAAAGGGTTAGCAAGCTCCTCTTTACTAAATTTTGCTTGAGTATATAAGCCCATTAAAGCAGTAACATCTTCAGATACAGCAAAATCATTAACAAGTTTTTCTGCTGCCTGAATTCTGTTAGTTTCACTTAAATCTGTATTTTCTACAATTCTTCTAAGTAACATATCTGGCAGACGAATTAAAGCATCTGGGGTCATAAGGTGTGGATAATAACTATACATTACAGCATGCAATGGTGAAAAAACTTGATTTGGTTTTAAACGTGGTGTTTCTTCATTTTTTAATAAGGCGTTAAGTAAACTGTATAATAATGGATTGGCTTTTTTATCTTCTTCAGATGCTAAATCCAAGCTAAGTTGCAAACCTTTATCATCTCTATCAATTGCCTGACAAACAAGTAATGTTTGTCTCCAAAAATCACTATTTTCATTTAGAATATGCTGTCTTGTAAATCCACAAGCAACTTGAGGTTCACCGGTCATTAATAAGTTTTCCACCCAAACTTGTGCCATATCTGGATAAGCTGTTATCCAATCAGATTTAAAATCTTTTAATAATAAATGCCCTGCTTCTGCATAGCCTAATGCATGTAAAGTTTTAATTCTTTCGGCTAACCAATCATTACCATCACCAGTAGGCTTACTAGCAGATGTTAATAATGCTTTTTGTAATAATAAACGCATTGTTTGGCTTTTAATACCATTTTGTTGAATACGTGATAATAGCTTTTCTGCTTGTTTTTTATTTACTCCGCGCCATAAATTTTGGTTAAAACCACCATTATCTTCTGTTAAAATACCAAAACTTTCTAAATTAGCAGGGGTTGTAGATAATTCACCCAAATCTTCTGATTGAGTAACAGATACAGGGTTATCAAAATACTCATTATTTGTCATATCCTCTAACAACATATTGTTTTCTGGCTTATTTTGATACAAAACTTCGCCTTCAGAATTCATTATTTGAGTATTAGATAACGGTTGTTCAAGTGGTTGACCAGTTAAATCTATATGACCATTTGTTGAAGGTATTTGATAATCATCACCATTGGTTGGTGCTTCTTCTTTAATAATAGCTCGCTGTTCCATTGTATCTGCGGCAATTTCTTGCTCTAGAGCTTTTTCAAGCTCCAGCAATTCATTTTGATTATAGTAACTTTGTGAGTTTTCTGCCCCAAATGCTAAAGTAGCCACTACTGCAAGAGCGCAAAAACCTATAATAATTCTAAGAATAGCCATTATTTAAAACTTTATTTTATTTAATATTTATTTGTTTTCTAACTTCTATTTGTTCTGGTGAATTCTTAAAATTCTGAATAAATATAACAAGTAGAGCAACTATAAAAACAATTACACTAACCAACAGCATTTTGCTAAGAAAACTTTGTGGTTTACGACTAGATTTTGCTAATTGCATTTTTTCACCTTAATTATTAATTGCTAACATATATGTATATAATCATTTAACATTTCTAGCAAGAAAAAAAGCCACCCGAGGGTAGCTTAGTTCTTACGCTGATTACTAACTAAAGCAATCATAGGTTCCTGACCCTTTGGCCAGCAAGTAATAGATTTAGAGCCATTTACATGATTTTTTTCAAAGTAGCCATCCTTTTTGTTAGTAAAAAGAATGTTAGATTGTTTTTTTGCGGTTTTTTTGTGCACAGTTCTGCCTTTAAAGGTTGATAAAAAGAATAGGTGTTTCTACTAGTAAGTAGCGTTTGTTAATATACTATTTTAACTTAAAATTATGCAAGATCTTTTTAAGTATTTTTTTATTTATATAAAACACTTGTAACTGCAAATAAAATCACCATATATAGATTAAGTTTACATTATCAATAGATACAGGCAATTAAATGAGTAAAACAAACAAAATCAGAAAAAGTTTATATGAAAAGTTCACCGATAGAATTGAAAATATTGGTAATGTAGGTGGTATATTTGGTAATATCTTTCATAAAAACAAAGATATAGAAGAGAATATTCCTGTAGCTAATGATGAAAAAAATGAACCTGTTTATAATATGCCACAACCAATTTATAATATGCCACCAAAACCAGCTGGCTTAAATGAAAAGCCACTACCTATCAAAGAACCTACAGAAGAAGAAATAAAAGCTAAGGCTCATGTAGATTATGGCAATAAATATGTTGATATAAATGAATATCCACCAACAAATAAATACTTAGATGTTTTTGAAAAAATTGAAGCATATAAAAATAGCAAAGCAAGAGGCTTAGAAAAAACAGTAGATAAGAAAATGCTAGCAGAACAATTCCCTGATGTTGATATTGCAATAAGAGAAAAATATTCAATGATACATACAGATTTAATTGAAGAATTTTATGATGCACTAACAGCCCTACAAAGACAAAACCAAGGCGTAACAAAAGATTTTGCCAAAGAGGTAGGAAAAGATATCGCCAATGAAATTAGCAAAAAATTAGCCAAAGAAAAGCCTATAGAAATAAAACCTGTAGAAAAAATGTTAAATATGGCAGAAATCCCAGTAGCTAACGGAACATATGATAATAATCATAAAAATATAAAAGATCGCTTAAAAAGTTATAATAAACAAGCAGTCAAGCGCAACAGCGGTAAAAAGGCTGTACTAGAACCACTAGAACCAACACCTAATACAGAAATTAATTCTGCTGAACCTATTTCGCAAGAACAAGCAACTAAACACTCTGAAGAATATAAGGCAAGATTAAAAAAAGAAGCAATAGAAAAGCTAAATGAAAATTTAAGCAATACCCCCCCTAACCTTAAAGATGTTGTAAATGAACATAATAAAAAACAAGAAGAACAAACAAAACAAGATAGCGTAATAAATGCAATAGAAAAAATAAAACAAAAAAATCCATATTTATTTACTCTAGAAAAAACTAAAGAGGTTGAAGAAGAATTAGATTTGCCATCAATAAAATCCACACCAGATGAAATTTTAGATATCCCTGAAGTTGATGCTCCACCACCAGTTAATGATGCACCACTAAGTAAAAGTGAAATAAATGATTTACCCAAAGTAACAAATGAAGAAGCAAAAGAAGTAATGGATATTTTAGCCGATATTGGTGATGAAATAGATAAAGAAATAACAAAAAGAATGCCTATAAAACCTCAAAAAGTAGAACCACAGTTAGGCATGGAAAACATGCCAATCCCAGAAACTATTATAGAAGAAGATGAAGAAGAATTAATAGAAACAGATGAACAGCGTTTAGCTAAATTAAACGAAAAAGCTAAAGCCAATCAAGAAATAGAAGAAACAAAAGCTAGAATAAAAGAAAATCTTTTCCCTAAAAGTTCAGATTCAGATATAGATATTTAAGGAATTAAATAAACAACCGCATTAACAGTTAAACCAATTTCATCTTTTTGAGATTGAACACTTGGTGCAGCACTAGCCATCATATTAGCCTGAGATAACACCCTACGAGTACCAGAATATGGTGCATAACGTACAGCAGATTTCATTTTTACTTCTGCAATATGAACTCTTTTATATTTTAGCTGTTTTGCCATTTTTTTAGCTCTTGTATTAATGGCTTTTAAGGCTATAGCTATTAAATTATCCTTATATTCACTTTGTTTATCCTTAGATAAATAATATTGTGTAGTACCAACTATACCTAGTTCTTTTTCTAAATTACCCATTAATGTTGCAACTTGTTCTGTATTATAGCTATCCATAATTAAACTTTGGCTGGCTATCCATAAATCTTTTTTCTTATCTTTTGGGTTATATTGGCGATTAACCTCATACCTACCTTGAATGATTTTCACTTCTGGAAATTTTTTAGCTATTTCTAGCGCCTTAGAGATTTGATTTTTAACGTATTTTTTTACCTCATCAGCTTTACCACTTTGGTTTTCTATACGAATAGTGGCTCTTGCTTTATCTTGAACAACATGTTTATAGGCAGATTCCTGCAAATAAACAACTGTTGCGCTATCAGGGATAAAAGGAACACCCTTAGTAACACCATAACTATATGATGTTAAAGAAAAAAACATTACTAAGGCTGTATAAAATAAGCGCATTTTAATTAACTATTTCCATTGTTTTACTATATTCTTATGATATATGGCACAAATATCAAGTAAAATAAAAAAGTCAGGTGTTTTAAACCTGACTTTTTTATACCTCGCTATTTATATCTTGTACGCCAACGGGCGTACTTTTCATTTATGGCAATGGCTTTTTCTTCAAAAAATTTCTTAGTTTTTTGAAGAAAAGTCAACTCCTTTTCAACTTGTTGTACTGGTTCCTTTTTACCAGTTATAACAAGCTCTTTTTCAACCTTATCAGCAACAGGCTT
>JALTLI010000150.1 GCA_027005635.1 Alphaproteobacteria bacterium | reverse complement strand
AAACAGAAGAAGTGATTGCGGAGCTAAAAAATAGCAATCCTGAAATTAATTGTGAAATTGTCCACATAACCACAACAGGTGATAAGTTTTTAGGTGATTTAACAAAAGTTGGCGGAAAAGGCGTTTTTGTTAAAGAAATAGAAGATGCTTTATTAAATAAAGAAATAGATATAGCTGTTCACTCAATGAAAGATGTTCCTTATAATATGACAGAAGGGCTAGTTATTTCTTCAATGTTAAAACGTGCAGATATCCGCGATGTCGCACTTTGTAAAAGCACAAAATCATTCATAGATTTAAAAGAAGGTGAAAAAGTAGGAACGAGTTCTTTAAGAAGGGCTTCTCAAATAAAAGCATCTTTTCCATACCTAGATGTTGTTCCTATTCGTGGTAATATCCATACTAGAATCCAAAAAATGGAAGATGGTGAAGTTGATGCACTACTACTAGCAAAAGCTGGAATTGATAGAATGGCTATGCAAGATAAAATAAAACTAGTTTTTGAACCAGATATGCTTTGTCCAGCAATTGGTCAAGGGGCTATTGGTATACAATGCCGTGAAGACGATGAGTTAGTTCGTGAAGATTTAGCTAAAATTAACCACAAGGATACATTCACTTGTGTTTCAGTGGAACGTATTGTTATTCGTACTCTGCAAGGTAGTTGTCAAACTCCAATTGGTGGTTTTTGTGAAGTAACAAAAGGCGGAAACCTGCGTATGATAGCATTAGTTGCTACTCCAGATGGTAGTAAGGTAGTTAGATCAAGACACAAGCTACCATACGAAGATGCAGAAGTTTTAGGTGAAGTTGTAGCTAAAGATTTAATAAATCAAGGTGCCTTAGAAATGCTAGCACCAATAGCAACATCTGCTTAGTTTGGTATGCTACTTGTTGCCTGCGCCAAACCAAAACTCAAGGAAACAGTTGGTTTTTTAGTTGATAATAATTATGAAACCTATGGATTTGCAATACTAGATACTATTTCTGTACCCTGTAGTATACCAAAACAAACAGAGGCTATTTTCTTAACAAGTTCAACCCCTGTTAGCTTAATTAAGCATAATAATCTTCCAACTTACTGTGTAGGTGAAAATACAGCAAAAAAAGCTAAAAAAGCAGGTTTTAACGTTGTTTATACAGGCACAGGAAATGCCAAAGATATGGCAATAGATTTAAAAAAACTAGCACTAGCAAAAAATTGTTGGCACCCAACAAGTGCCGTAGCTAAAGATGATTGGTATAAATTACTTCCAAATATTAATATCCATAAAAGCATTGCATACATTATTAAACCTGAAAAAAATATGCCAGCTGATCTAATAGAATTATTTAACAATAAAAAAATAACAGATATTTTATTAATGTCTCCAATTGGTGCAAGAACCTTTGCTCAGCTTATAGTTTCTTGTAATTTAGATGTATCAAATATTAAGTTAATAACTTTTAGCATGGCCGTTATGGCAGAAGTTAAAAACTTTCCATTTGCACAAAAAATCACACTACCTAGCCCTAACTTAGCTAGCATTAATCAAATTTAATGACTTTATAGTAAATTTTAGCTAGCATAATATTGTAGTGATTTAAACCAATTGTTTGGGTAATAAAAATGAACCAAAAAACCACAGAAAAAACAACCAAAAATAGAGAAACAGATAAACCAGCAGGTGTATCACGTAGCTTAATTTTTATTTTAGCAGTGGTTATTAGTATTACATTAACAATTATAGGCTTATATTCTCTTGATTTGCTAACCTTTAAGGAAGATAAGCAAAAAGTACTAGACCGTCCAGTCCAAAAAACAAAGATAATAGATTATTCTCAAGATATTTATAAATTAAAGCAGGTTATTAGCACTATAGAGCAAGATAATAACAATTTTTTTAATAATATTAAACAGCTACAAAATCAACTAGATAATTTACCAAAAGAAGTTGCAACAACTCCAATTATACAACAAGAAAAACAATCACCACTAGTAATCCTTAACTATTTATTAATTAACTATCAAACAGGTGGAAATATAACCAATGAGCTAGAATATATTAACAACAAAATTAATAATAAAGAGCTAAAAATAGAATTTGAAAAATTACTAAAAGTAAGCAAACCAAAAGTTATTACAAAAAATAAGCTTTTTATGGCTATTAAATACCATAAAAAAAAGCAAACACCAGAAAAGCTAGCAGATAACAATACAAAAAAAAGTTTATTAGATAAATTTATAGTTATCCGTAAAAAAACTGATGTCCCTACTAGTAAAACTAAAATAATTCATAGTTTAATGAAGGATAACATTCAAACATTTGAAGAAGTATTTAAACAAAATAATAAAGATTTACCCCAAAGAGTACAAGAAAAAATAAAAGCTTATATTGCTCAGCAACAAGCATTTAACAGCTTTAAAAACATGTATATTAATATGTATATGGGTGATGCAAATGTTTCTGATTAAATCATTTTTATTCTTTTTAATTCTAATTGGTTTGGGCTTATTAGTCCAAAATACAAGCCAAACACCAGGCACCGTAGTTTTTGATTGGCTTGGATATGAGGTTGAAACCTCTGCCCTATTTTTAGTTATTAGCATATTTATTTTAACTATGTTCTTTTTTGCTTGGGGTCGTTTGTGGTCTTGGTTTATGGTAGCACCAAAGGTTTTAGAGGCTCATAGAAACCAAAAACATGAACAACAAGGATTAGAAGCTTTTTTTAAGGGAATGGATGCCCTAGCAGCAGGAGATGCAAAAAAAGCCAAAGCATTAGCTCTTAAAACATCAAAACTTATTATGGATAAACGTCTCCCACACATGATAAGAGCAGAAGCATCACAATTATTAGGTGAAGAAGATGAGGCTATTTATCACTTTAAAGCATTAACAGAAAATAAAGATTCGGAATTTTTAGGCTTGCGTGGGCTATTATCACAAAGTTATAAGGCAAAAAACTATGAAACAGCTTACATTTATGCTAAAAAAGCATATAAATTAAAACCTAAAAGTAGCTGGGTTTTAAGGATATATTTTGAAATATTAATCCATTTACATAAATTTGATAAAGCACTAGATTTTTTAAATAAATTAGATAAAAAAGCTATTTTAACATTAGAGGAGTCAGCTCAGTATAAAGGATTTATTTGTTATCAGT
>JALTLI010000149.1 GCA_027005635.1 Alphaproteobacteria bacterium | reverse complement strand
CAATAAAGCCCCCCAACCACCAGGGCCTGGGTTTCCTGAACATGCACCATCTGTATATAAATCAATTTTTAATCTAGACATCTACTTTTCTTTGTTTATTAAAGTAAGTGCTAATATTTATACTATTTTAATAACCTTTGCCATATAAAAATTTGTGCCTAAAACGCAACACTTAATAAATTTCTATTTTATCCTAATTGACATTTACCCTCAATAAAGGGGATAATAGAAAATATTAGTGTATTCAAAATAAAAACCTATAGAAGGCATTTAAAAGGTATGGTTAAAAAAACTGAAGATCCAAACGGGACATTATACTGCTCATTTTGCGGTAAGTCTCAACATGAAGTACGTAAATTGATTGCAGGTCCTACTGTTTTTATTTGTGATGAATGTGTTCGTTTGTGTATGGATATTATCCGTGAAGAAGAGCAAGGCCCTATTTCACGCAGTGATGATGATAAAATGCCAACTCCATTAGAAATTAAAAAAACTCTTGATGATTATGTAATTGGCCAAGATAAAGCTAAACGTATTATGTCCGTTGCTGTACATAACCACTACAAACGGTTAGAACACATTAGTAACACTGAATCAGAAGTAGAAATTTCAAAATCTAATATCATGCTTGTTGGGCCAACTGGTTGTGGTAAAACACTGCTTGCTAGCACCTTAGCAAAATCATTAGATGTTCCATTTACCGTAACCGATGCTACAACTTTAACTGAAGCTGGTTACGTTGGTGAAGATGTTGAAAATATTATTCTTAAACTACTACAAGCTGCAGATTACAATGTTGAACGTGCTCAACGAGGCATAGTTTACATTGATGAAATAGATAAAATTACCCGTAAAAGTGATAACCCTTCAATCACCCGCGATGTATCTGGTGAAGGGGTACAGCAAGCTTTACTTAAAATTATTGAAGGTACTGTTGCTGCTGTTCCTCCTCAAGGTGGTAGAAAACATCCTCAACAGGAATTTTTACAAGTTGATACCACAAATATTCTATTTATTTGTGGTGGTGCATTTGCAGGGCTAGATAAAGTTATTAGCCAACGTATGCGTAAAACTTCAATTGGTTTTAACGCAACAGTTGCTACCAAGGACGAAAAAACAGCCGGTGAATTATTTGTTGATTTAGAACCTGAAGATTTATTAAAATACGGTTTAATACCTGAATTTGTAGGTAGATTGCCAGTTATCGCAACACTAGAAGATTTAGATGAAAGTGCATTAGTAACTATTCTTAAAGAGCCTAAAAATGCATTAGTTAAACAATATCAAGCGCTGTTTAACATGGAAAATATAAAACTTACATTTTCTGATAACTCATTAATAGCCCTTGCAAAACAAGCAATTGAACGCAAAACTGGTGCAAGGGGCTTACGTGCAATAATGGAAAAAATTCTTTTAGATACAATGTTTGATTTACCATCTATGGAAGGTGTTGAAGAAGTTGTTATTAATAAAGAAACAGTGGAAGGAACATCTACCCCACTACTTATTTATGCAGATAAAAAAACTACTAAATCAAAAACAAAAAAAAGCACTCGCAAAGCTTCTAATAAAAAAGAAGCAGATGCTAGCTAAAAAAATTAATAAAAAATAAAAGAAAAAAATATGACACATAAAATAGATCCAAATACACCATTGCCAGTATTACCATTGCGTAATATTGTTGTTTTCCCTAACATGATTGTGCCTTTATTTGTAGGAAGAGACAGAAGTGTAAATGCCCTAGAAGAAGTTATGCAAGGTGATAAACAAATTTTACTGGTTGCCCAAAAAGATGAAGATATTGATGAGCCTGGTTTAAATGATTTTTACCGTGTAGGTGCTGTTGGTAACGTATTACAAATGCTTAAATTACCAGATGGAACTGTTAAAGTTTTAGTAGAAGGTATTGTGCGAGTTCGTTTAAATGATGTAGAAGATACAGAAGAATACTTCCAAGCAAAACCAGAAGTTTTTCAAGAACGCGAAGGTGGAGTACAAGAAACAGAAGCTTTGGTTCGTACTGTAGTAACTGAATTTGAAGAATATGTAAAACTTAACAAAAAAATTCCTCCAGAAGTGCTTGTTAGCATGGCTGCAATTGATGAGCCTGCAAGGCTTGCAGATACAATTGCTTCTCATCTAAATTTAAAACTAGAAGAAAAACAAGAACTACTAGAACTTGATTTAGTAGATGACCGCCTAGAAAAACTATACGAATTCATGGAAAATGAAATTGGTGTTTTACAAGTTGAAAAACGTATCCGTGGGCGTGTAAAACGTCAAATGGAAAAAACTCAAAAAGAATATTATCTAAATGAACAAATGAAAGCCATTCAAAAAGAACTTGGTGAAGGTGAAGATGGTGGCGAAATTGGCGAAATTGAGAAAAAAATCGAAGAAATGCAACTTTCTAAGGAAGCCAAAGAAAAAGCTGAAGGTGAACTTAAAAAACTAAAAATGATGTCACCAATGTCTGCTGAAGCAACAGTTGTTCGTACATACTTGGAAACATTACTTGCCCTGCCATGGCAGAAAAAAACTAAAATTAAAAAAGATCTTAATTTTGCAACTGATGTACTAGATGAAGATCATTACGGTTTAGAAAAAGTTAAAGAACGTATTGTTGAACACCTAGCCGTTCAACAACGAGTTAGAAAATTAAAAGGCCCTATTTTATGTTTAGTTGGCCCTCCTGGTGTTGGTAAAACATCATTGGCTCAATCAATTGCACGTTCAACTGGACGTAAATATATCCGTATGGCACTTGGTGGTGTACGTGATGAAGCTGAAATTCGTGGGCATCGCCGTACATATATTGGAGCACTTCCTGGTAAAATTATTCAAGGATTAAAAAAAGCTGGTTCATGTAACCCTCTATTTTTACTAGATGAAATTGATAAAATGGGTTCAGATTCCAGAGGAGATCCAGCATCTGCAATGCTTGAAGTGCTTGATCCTTCTCAAAATACATCATTTGCCGATCATTACCTTGAAGTTGATTTTGATTTATCTGATGTAATGTTTTTAACAACTGCAAACTCACTAGATATCCCTGGCCCATTACTTGATAGAATGGAAGTTATCCACTTAAGTGGTTACACAGAAGATGAAAAAGTGCAAATTGCAAAACGTCATTTAGTTAAAAAACAAATTAAGGATAACGGTTTAAAACCTGATGAAATTGAAATTAAAGATGAAGTTCTACAAGATATAATCCGTTATTACACCCGTGAAGCTGGTGTGCGTAACCTAGAACGTAATATTGGTAGTTTATGCCGTAAAGTTGTAA
>JALTLI010000148.1 GCA_027005635.1 Alphaproteobacteria bacterium | reverse complement strand
AAATGGTTGAATATAAAGGCTTGGATAATCTAAAAGATGTTGAAAATGCAATTATTTTAACTGCTCATTTAGGTAACTGGGATATTATTTGTAAAATGATGGGTAATATTAGTAAAAATTTTGCAAATGTTTATCGGGCAACTAATAACCCTTATGTAAACAGTTATATGCTTAAAACACGCAGTAAATCTGGAGGAATTCAAATTCCAAAAGGTACAAAAGGTGCAAGGCAAATAGTTAAATTTATGAAAAATGGTGGTATACTTGGTATGCTGATGGATCAAAAAATGAATGATGGCATTGAAAGCACATTTTTAGGACAAAAAGCTATGACAGCTCCGGCTTTAGCTGAACTAGCTAATAAATATAAAGTACCTGTTATTCCCGTAAGTTCAATTCGTAAGGCTAATGGCAAGTTTGTTGTTACAGTTCTACCCGCATTAAAATTAAATGGTGAAAAGGTGGCAGATACTCAGCTTTGTAATGATACTTTAAGTAAAATGATACTTGATACCCCAAACCAGTGGATGTGGGTACATAAACGTTTTATAGTAAATTAACTTAACAACTTTACGGTTAAGAGATTTACAAATTGATAGTATTTGATTTTATAACCTGTAGTCATAGTGGGCTATTTCAAGGGGTATGAAATTAAATCCTATTAATTTTAAACGAGAAAACGTAAAAGTGTTAAGTTAAATTGCTATATGCAGTAATTAATAAAAAAAATACCTAGCCTTAGTGCTAGGTATTTTTTTATTTTGCGCCTTTTGCTTTTAGCATATTAATTATTTTAATAGTATGCCCTAAGTCTTTTTTATTCATATAATTAGAATAAATCATTGATAGAGCTGTTGTTTTACCATCATGTCCTGCTAGTTTATTTATATCAATGTCTGGAATTGAAATAATATATTCAATAATTGCCATTGATTTTGGGTCAGCATAATAATCTTCAAAATAAAAGTAAATAGCCTGCATTAGTACAGTAAAATTGTTACTGCCTTTTTGGTAAGATGGCAGAGAAACAGAGTTAACATCAGTACCAGCAGAAAGTAGCCAGACAACTCCTATTAAATTATTTTTACCAATTTCTGCAAAAATGTTTGCATTATATTGGTGTTTAGATGAAATATTGCTTGCCAAAAACTTAACCATAACAAGAATAAACCTTTGTACAATATTCATAGATTTCTCCTGAAGTTAGGAACTTGTAAAAGTTTAAAAGATTTAATAATTATAGATGATATACAATTATTTTTATAAAGCAATATTAATAATTTAGTTTTCCACCTGAGACCATAAATATTTAACTACAAAATTTATAATAAGACATATAATACCAACTATAACAGGTATTAGCGTGTGTAAAATCTGATTTTCTGTTGCAAAGAAGAAGGCACCACCTGCCCAAGCAAAAGCGTAAACCCATAATCTACCAAGGCTCCATGCTCCACCAATTAATAGCCCCATTTTTATGCCATCAAATGCAGTTCCTCCGGCCATACCCATTAAGCTACCTCCTACAACGTGGATAATTGTCCATGCTAAGGATATTCCAACCACTCCAAAACCTACAAAATAACGAAACCATTCAGGAACTACCATATCAAAGTCACCATAGTAATCACAGGAAAGCGCGAATGTTCCTGCAATTAAAAAAATATGAATTATATTTAAAATAGGGTTCATTTTTAGTTGTTTTTCTCTATTAATAATTTTGGGTCAAGTGCCATATTACGCCAATATAGACCCCAATGCAAATGCGGACCAGTTGCTCTACCAGTGCTGCCAACTTTTCCAATAATTGTTTTTGATGTTACTTTATCACCAACTTTAACGCTCATACTAGATAAATGGGCATAAATTGTCATTAATTGCTGACCGTGATCTATTATTACTAAGTTACCATTAAAGAATGAATTGGCTAGTGCTAACCTTACAACACCATTGCTTGGTGCATAAACTTCTGTGCCTTCTTTTGCTGCTATATCTACCCCTTTGTGCCAACTTCTTTCTTCTCCGTTAAATAGCCTTCTGCTACCATAAACACCAGTTATTGTTGCACTAACAGGCCAGCTTATTGATGATGTTATATAATTATTTTTATCAAAAACACCTCTAGCATTTAAAATTTGTTTTTTATCTTGCTTAATATGTTTCATATCTGCATGGTTGGGGTTTACTTTACGCTTGGCTATACCTGTAATAGCCTGAACTTTATATTTTCTTGGTTCAATTATAAATGATACTTTTTGCTGTTTACCATCTTTATTAAATGTTATTAAACCTTCTGGTTTAGTGTTTCTATCTATACCAAAAATAAAAGTATTATTTACACCTATTTGCTGTTTGTTTATAGTATACCCATTAAATTTAATAGGTGTTGTTTCATCATTTTCTAGCTTACCAGTAATGTAGCCACCTTGTTTAAAAACTCCATTTAAAGAAATAGCAATCGCTGGTTGAATAATAATAAAAAGCATAAAAATAGCCACAAAAACTTGACGCAAGTATACAAATAAGCGTAACATTATGTAATATGAATTATCTTTAAACATTTATAAGCCTTTTAGGTTTATTTTCTTTTTTTAACAAGCCGACAGGCTTTATTTTATAAACCAGCAAAAAAATTATTGGTTGGTTTCTTACCTTAGGATAATAATAACATGAATGAAGAAAATACTAAGATAAATAATTTATCTAACTGTAATATTGTACAACTTGCAGGTATTTGCAAAGTTTTTGGATTAAACAAAAAACACAAAGAAATTTTATTTAATGGTTTAACCAATAATCATTGGCAAGCCGTTGATAAATTAATTTTAATTTTGCAAAATAATAATGCTATTGATTTTTCTGAAGTTGAAGCAATAACTGCAAACTTTGGAGAAATGCCAATAAAAGCCTGTACAGTAATTTGGGAGCTAAGAAAGCTTGGTATACGAATGAAAAAATATTGTACAAGTAATAAGCCAAAAGTGGAAGATGTTTGGAAACAAAACTTTTTCAGCTGGATACATGAGCAATACTTTTTTATGAAAGATTCAGATGAAGTACATGCCGCAGATAAAATTATTGAGCTGGTAAGTGATAATGAACACTTAACAAATCAAGAATTAATTATAGAAAATATAATTAATGATTTAATTTCTGTTGGATTATGCAAAAATGAAGAAAAAATGACAGTATTTATTAGTAAAATACTTAATAAAATTGCTCATTTTAAAGATGATTGCCAAAATGTAATTGTTTTTACCCCAAACACCTCATGGACAAGCACTATATTTAACTGGTTTAATGAAGTTCAATTTATTAAACCACCCTACAAAGGAGCTAATTTTTGTGATTATTTAATAAGCCCAGGCTTAAATAAAAAACCACCAACCCAA
>JALTLI010000147.1 GCA_027005635.1 Alphaproteobacteria bacterium | reverse complement strand
GCATGATGAGAGCCATATTTTAGTATTTTTTTTAATTTTAAAATATGTATAAAGACATCAGTAAATTTATATTTTGGTAAATTCATTTTGTGTACTTTTTATAAAGTAATTTTATTGTTGAGTTATTGTTCTATTATTATTAAGTGATATATTTATTGTGATGTTTTATACTAACTTTAATATTTTATAAATAAAAACAAATAGTTCTAATGTAAGTAAAATATAACTTACATTGTGAATTATATTTTTTTTATTAAATTGAAAATATCTATTATATATACTTAAAATATGTTAGTTTAATGGTATGAAAACAACCTAAAGGGTGCAAATTAATGCCAATATTCTTTCTTATTTTTATAATTATACCATTAATAGAAATCTTTATTTTTGCTGAAGTTGGTGAAGCAATTGGAGGGCTAAATACTATTATTTTGGTTCTTGTTACTGGAGCAATTGGTGTGCTGTGTGTGCGTACTCAGGGGTTATCAACTCTTATTTCTGCTCAACAAAAAATGAATTCTGGTGAGGTTCCAGCAGAAGAGATGGTAAATGGTATTATGATTGTAGTTGCAGGCATATTATTAATTACCCCAGGGTTTTTAACTGATTTTATAGGTTTTATGCTATTTATCCCTTTTATTCGTAATATTTTTTGGGGGTTCTTTAAGGTTCAAGGTATTTCAGGTTATACTTCAGCAACTGTAAAACGTAGTTATGATGAAGAAAATATAATTGATGCAGATTTTGAAGTTGTTGATGAAGATGATAAAAATTCAATAGGTAAATATTAAGTTAGGTTATTATATCTTTTTATAAAAATAATCTTTACAAATAGTATACATATGTTAATGTTTGTTTAATATATACTTAATTCGTTTCTTTTTAATATATCCAATATTTTTTGGTATGTTCTTACTACTCTGGCCAAGGAGGTTTTATGAGTAATCAAACTATTATCAATGCAGTTAAACTTGCATTTCATACTGCTTATTGCACTAAAAGAGAAAGTTTATTTAATATTATCAAGGCTACAGCTGGAAATGATAAAAATAAATATGATTTACTTGAAACTATTATTAACAGGTTAATTGTTCCAGCTCATAGAGGTCAGGAACGTAAGGGAGAATTAAAAAACCCTGGTAATAAAAATGAAAATTTGAAATATCAGACCCATTTATTTATGGTTTGGTATCAAGGGTATTTATTAAATCTGCCATTTACTATTCTTATTACCCTTCTTTTGCATGATATTATAGAAGATGGTGGAATAAACTTATGTATGAACCGTAAAGAATTGCGCCAATTTATTATTGATATATGCAATGAGTCTAATTTTGCTAAACAATATGCCGCTGTTGGACATGGTGATTTTGGTCGTGAAGTTGTTTCTCGTATTAATAAGTTAACCAATAAGGAGTATCTAACCCCAGAAGATAAGCTAATTTGGCAATTTGACCATTTTAAAGATATGAGCTATTGGGATCAAAACAACAAGCTAATGGATAAGCTAGTAAATAATTGGGATAATGTGCATAATCCACCAATTACTTGGACTTTAGAGAAAAAATTGGAAGATATAAATTTTGCACTTAAATTATTTAATATAGCTAAACATCCGCCCGCATATATAGGAATTATGTTATCAGAATTAAAGGAAAAGTTAAATTATTTTCAATAAGGCAAATTACTATAAACAGGAGCACGAAATAAAAAGGTCATCTATATAGATGGCCTTTTTTGTGTTCCTTTTACCATTCATACTATGCTTAATTACTAATATATAACTGAATATAGTATTATATATAAGTAATCTTGGTTATTATTGTTTTAAATAAAAGAATAATACGGGGAAAACATGGCATTTATTGATATTCAGAAAGAATTACCATACGCAGATTACGCATTTGGTGTAGCAGAACATGAAAGTGATACAGTAGAAGATGTAATAAAACAATATACAGAACAGCTTGGGCCCATTGCTCATATGCGTCAAGTGCATAGTGATAGAGTTGCTTATGTTGCCCAGCCTGGAATGTATGAAGAAGCAGATGCCTTATATACTGATCATGCAGATGTGTGGTTAGCAGTTAAAACCGCAGATTGCGTACCTGTTTTAATAAGTTGTCCAAGTGCAGTTGCTGTAGTTCATTGTGGCTGGCGTGGTTTAAAAAATGGTATTTTAGCTAAAACATTGAATATTTTAATGGAGGAATTTCAAGGAACTCCAACCGAATTATTTGTACATATAGGGCCATGTATTCAACAAAAAAACTATGAAGTTGATGAAAGTTTTAAACATGATTTTGATGAAGAGTTTTTTCGTGAAGCTAAAACAAAAGGAAAAGTTTTGTTTAATATGCCAGCAGTAGTACGCAAACAAGCAATGGATATGGGGATTAATGATTTAAATATTTATAATTCTGATATGTGTACTTTTAATGATGATAGGTTTCATTCTTACAGACGTCAAAAAGAAAAGGGTATTGAAGGCTATAATGTTCAGTTATCTTTAGTTAGACGTGATGTTGATTAACGTAAACTATCATAAATAGTCTCAGCTATTTTCTTACTAATCCCTTCCACTCTTGCAATTTCTGCGGGGGTGGATTTTTTTATTTCTTCTACACTTCCAAAATGCAAAAGTAGTGCTTTTTTACGTTTTGCGCCAATACCTGCAATACTATCTAGTGCTGATTTTACCGTTGATTTTGCTCGTTTTTGTCTGTGAAAATTTATTGCAAAACGGTGGGATTCATCACGTATTTGTTGCAAAATAAAAATAAGAGGGCTGTTAAATTCAATATTTAATGGTTTATCTTTGCCTTGTTGCCATATTTTTTCATAGCCTTTATCTCTTTCTTTGCCTTTAGAAATGGCGCAGAGTATAGGTTTTTTAGTTTTATCTGTAAATTTTATTTTATTGAAAACCTTAATTAAAACAGCTAGATGACCTTTACCGCCATCAACCATAACTACATCTGGGTATGGAGTTTGGGGGTTGTTATATCTTCTTGTTAAAACTTCTTCCATCATGGCGTAATCGTTTGGTGTATTGCTTTGTTTTATACTAAATTTACGATATTTCTTTTTATTCATACCTGTTTTATCTGCCACAACCATAGATGCCACTGCATTTGTACCAGAAATATTAGATATATCAAAGGTTTCTATTGATGTTATTAAGTGATCGGAGCCTAAAAGTGGGCTAAATTCTGCTAATTGTTTAGCCCATGATGTTTGTTGTGATATTTTTCTTAGTAATGATTGCTTTGCATTGAAAAGTGCTTGATTGATAATATCTTTTTTGTGACCTTTTTGCGGTTTTGTTATGTTAGTAAGTATGTTTTTTAGAAATTTAGCATCATTTGGCATATGTGAGGTTATAATTTCTTTTGGTGTGTTATCTTTATTATAATGCTGGCTAATAAATATTTTTAATAATTCCTCTGCTGGTAAATTTTCATAGTTTTTGCCAAACCATGTT
>JALTLI010000146.1 GCA_027005635.1 Alphaproteobacteria bacterium | reverse complement strand
GAAATATTCTATATAGTTATTAATTAGGGGAAAAAATGAGCGAAATAATAAAAATTAAAGCCAGAGAAATTCTTGATTCTCGTGGTAATCCAACTGTTGAAGTAGATGTATATTTATCTTCTGGTGTTATGGGGCGCGCAGCTGTTCCTTCTGGAGCATCTACTGGTAGCAGAGAAGCCCTAGAAAAACGTGATGGAGATAAAAACCGTTATAAAAGCAAAGGTGTATTGTGTGCAATTAATGCAATACATGATGTTATTGCTCCTGCTTTAATTGGTGGAAGTGTGTTAAATCAACAAGCAATAGATGATATGCTTATAACCTTAGATGGTACAAAAAACAAAGATAATTTAGGGGCAAATGCTTTGCTTGGTGTATCTATGGCGGTTTCAAAAGCAGCTGCAAAACATAAAGGTCTTGCTTTGCATGATTACTATGCTGAAATTTATGGTTGTAAAAATCAAATACTGCCAACACCAATGATGAACGTTATTAATGGTGGTGAACACGCAGATAATAACCTAGATATTCAAGAGTTTATGATTATGCCACATGGTGCATCTTCTTTAAGTGAGGCTGTTCGTATGGGATCAGAAATTTTTCATACTTTAAAAAGCTTGCTTCATAAACAAGGTTTAAATACTGCTGTTGGTGATGAAGGCGGTTTTGCACCTAACCTAAAAAGTAATGAAGAAGCATTAACCTTATTAATACAAGCTATAACTGATGCTGGTTACAAAGCAGGAACAGATGTTTCTATTGCACTAGATGCCGCAGCAAGTGAATTTTATAAAGATGGTATTTATAATTTTAGCGGAGAAAACCGTAAATTAAACTCTGCTGAATTGGTTGATTATTATGTTGATATTTGCGCTCGTTATCCAATTATTTCTATTGAAGATGGTTTGGCAGAAGATGATTGGGACGGCTGGGAATTAATGACTAAAAAACTTGGCGACAAACTTCAAATAGTTGGTGATGACTTATTTGTAACTAACGCTCAAATTTTACAAAAAGGTATTGAAAATGGTGTTGCTAATTCAATTTTAATTAAAGTTAACCAAATTGGTACATTAAGCGAAACTTTCAAAACTATGCACCTTGCTCAAAATAACGGTTATTCTTGTGTTGTTTCTCATAGAAGTGGTGAAACAGAAGATACAACTATTGCCGATTTAGCTGTTGGTACAGCTTGTGGGCAAATTAAAACAGGCTCTCTTTCACGTTCTGATAGGGTTGCAAAATATAATCAACTTATACGAATTGAAGAAAGTAAAGTTAAACAGTTTGCTAAAAATAAAACTATTATAGGCTTGTAATAAGTGGCAAAAAGAAAATCATTAAAAAGAGATATGACAGGAACATTAATACCTGTTGTGATCTTTTTAGTGATTTTTTATATTTTTAATCAAATGTTAACAGGTGATAGAGGCTTAGCTGTATGGTTTAGTTTAAATGATCAGGTTGATAAAATGGTACTTGAAAATAACGCACTAAAAGAAAATATTAAGCGCCTAGAGAAAAAAACTGCTAAACTAAATGAGAAAAACCCAGATTTAGATTATGTAGATGAGTTAATTCGCAGAAATTTACCTGTTGGCGCAAAAAATGAAATAGTAATTATAGTTAAGTAACTTATGGAACAAGAACCACAAAAAAATATAACAAGATTTGATTTATATGTTTTTAGAGACGCCAAGTGGTCTATTCATCATAGTTATGAAAAAAATGCAAAAGATGAAGCATTAAAAGATAGTAAAGATTTAGAAAAAGAAGGTGCATATATTGGTATTTGCTTAGTAGATAATGTTACAAAAAATATTTTATTTGAACATAATACAAGAGGCGATAAGCTAACATATTTAATTGTAACTACTAATAGCACTGGTTATGTTGGTTCTTCAAAAAATAACTATAAAAAGGCTAAAATAGTAGATAAAAGTAATAAAGAAAATTCACCATCTTTAACTGAATTTATGCCAATAATAGTAGCTTTAACCAGTTTAACTATTGCAGGCTTTATTGCAAAAAAATCATTGGAAAATTCTATATCGCCATCATTTAAATTACCTTTAGCAATTGCTGTTGGTGGCTTACTTGTTGCCTTTATTTTAAATTTAAAGCAACAAAATAAAAATAATAATTCTAAACGTATTGAAAATAAAATTACAGATAAAAAATGGCAAAAATTAGAAGAAATAACCAGAGATGCTATTGGAGAATTTAAAATTAATTCTCTTGATGAAAATGGAGAAATCATAGGGGATAGTTATTTTGGTATTACTTTAATGTCCATTGCTATTGGTGATGAGGCAATTAAAACCTATGATTTACCCGAAGAAGAAGTAAAAGAAAAAATTATTTCAATATTAGAAGAATTTGATATTCCATCTCATGCTGTAGATAATACATGGCAAAATATATATGAATATTTAGCTTATCCACGTTATAAAAGAATGTACGATGAAGGCAGATTTATTGTAAAAGAGAGAGAAAAAAATTGGAACGCAGATACAGAAATAGCAAGAGAAGTCAAATTATGGGTAGGCAATAAAGATAAATCAGAAGTAAAAGAAGAAAAAATTGCTGCCATTTTATTTACAGATATTGTTAATTTTACAGGTTCTCATCAACGCTTGGGTGATGAATGGATGGTAGATGTTGTTAAAGCTCATAATGAAATTGTACGAACAGCCTTAAAAAGCTTTAGAGGCAAAGAAGTTAAACACACCGGCGATGGCATCATGGCATCATTTCCTACTGCTGTTTTAGCAACAAAAGCAGCCGAAGCTATGCAAAAAGGTTTCATTAAGTTTTCCAAAGCTGTACCAGCCAGAAGATTTGAAGTTAGAGTGGGTGTTAGTGCAGGTGAACCAATTCATATGGGTGATGATTTATTTGGAACACCTGTTAATTTAGCAGCCAGAGTTATGTCTCATGGTGAAGGCGGGGATATAATGTTATCTTCATCAGCTTATGAAAATTGCAATGAACTAGATATGGGGTTTGAAAAAGTTGAAGGTTGTCAACTTAAAGGATTTAATGGTGATAGAATTTTATATCGTTTAAAAACAACCCTAGAAAAACAAAAACCTAAAGTTAGAGAAGACATAGGCAAAAGTTTTGAAGATAAAGAAACTTCATTTTTAAAGTGAGTTAAATCGCTATATCTATAATTTTTGCGTTAGCTTTAATATTATCTATGTTTAGTGATGCAATAACTGCGCTACTTACACCTTTTTCTTTCATGATATGTTTAAAGCAGGCTTGGATTGGGGTATCACCAAGTTCAGAAAAATTACCACATTCTAAACCTTTTTTAACTAAAATACCTTTATTTGTTTTTTCTGCTTGTTTAATAACTTCTTCTTCCCCTAAATGAAGCGGACTGTATGAAACCATAGCACCATCAAACTGGTTTAGGGCAATTATTCCGCCTTTAACTGTATAAATAGAAGCACCAGTTGCTTTAATTAATCCTTCAGAT
>JALTLI010000145.1 GCA_027005635.1 Alphaproteobacteria bacterium | reverse complement strand
GCCATGCCTGTTGGTGCTAAAACTACATAGTTTTTTTCTTCGCCAATTTTTTTGCGTATCCATTTTAAAAAGGTACTTTTACCTGTTCCGGCACTTCCTAAAATTAGTAGGTTTTCACCATTTTCTATAATCCGTAAACCTGCTTGAAATTCTGGAGTAATTGTTACTCGCATTGCTTTTACTGGCTTTGTAACTTTAACCATTTTTTTAGGTTTTAGTTTCTTTTCTTTTTTAGGTTTTGGCTTAGGATTTGGTGTTGGATTAAGCTTTGGTTGAATAATATTTAAAGTTACTAATTGTAAAACCAAACTACGTGGAGAACGCCCAAGTTCCTTTGCTAACTCAATTAAATTTTCCACACTTGGTGAAGTGTTGTGCATGTTTAACAACCTAGTTTTATCTTCTTCACTCCATTTTTTACCGTTATTTTCTGGAGTTTCATCAACATCTGGAATACGTGAAAGATTGAGTGCATCATTGTAAACATCGTAGCGAACTAAATCTAGCTGTTGTAACCTAGCATTAATTGCCCCAACTGTTCTTTCATGTTTTTCGGCAATATCTTCAACACTTGCACCCATTTGAAATGCTTTTATTAAACGAGCTTCTTCTTCATCATCCCAACGTTTTGCTGCTGGTCTTTTTTGAGGCTCTTCCTGTTTCTCTTCTGTTTGAATGTCTGTTTCTAGCATAATAAAAATTATAACATTTATTTTTTATTTTGCATATATAAACTGTTTAGCATATATAATAAGTTCATGAAAAAATCAAAAAACACACAAGCACAATGGTTAGTTGGTAAGCACGCAATTGAGGCATGTTTAAAAACTGGTAGACGCAAAATAAAACAAGTGCTAATAGCAGATAAACACCAACATAAATACATCTTTTTTCTAAAATCATTTGCTGAGCATAAAATCCCCGTACGTGTTACTGATAAAAAAGAGCTAGATAAACGCTACCCCGATAGCCCACACCAAGGAATTATTGCTGAAGTTGGAATGTTGGAACAACCTCGTTTGGAAGATATTTTAAAAACCGCAAACTTGCTGTTAATTTTAGATCAAGTAACTGATCCACACAATATTGGTGCAGTTTTGCGTAGCGCCGATGCCTTTGGTTGTGATGCTGTTTTATTACCAGAACAAAATAGCGGTTCATTAACCCATGTTGCAGCAAAAGCAGCCAGTGGAGCAGCGGAAACAGTACCGGTAATTAAAGTTGGTAATTTAACAAAAACCCTAGAACAACTAGCAAAAGAAGGCTTTTGGAGTGTTGGTTTAGATGGCAGCGCCAAGCAAACTATTTACCAAACAGATATGCAAGGTAAAACAGTTATTGTTATGGGTAGTGAAGGAAAAGGTTTGCGTCCACTAGTTGCTAAAACTTGTGATTACTTAGCTAAAATACCTATGGTTGGCACAGTTGAATCATTGAATATTTCAGTTGCAACTGGTATTACTTTGTATGAGTGTTGTTGTCAGCGAAATAAAAAATAATTTTAAGAAACAAGCCCTAATTTTTTTTCTACCAATGAACAAAGCAAGTGAAGAAACATAATATGACATTCCTGTATATGTGGTGTGTAATCTGAATCTACTGTAAATTCGTAATCTGCTATATTTTTTGCTTTACCACCAGTTTTACCAGTTAATACAACGGTTACAATACCATTTTCTTTTGCTACTTCAAATGCTTTTATAATATTTTCACTATTACCAGATGTTGTTATACCCATCAAAATATCACCGTTTTTTCCTAAGCCTTCAAGTTGACGAGAAAAAATATAATCATAGCCATAATCATTAGCAATTGCTGTTATTGCAGAAGTATCTGTTGTTAAAGCAATAGCAGGTAGTGATTTTCTTTCATTTAAAAACCTGCCAACAAATTCCGCCGCCATGTGCTGAGCATCAGATGCGCTTCCACCATTACCACAAAAAAATAATTTATTACCTGCTTGTAGTTTTTCAACGTATAAATTAGCTAATTCATCTAATTTTGGCGCAATTTTATTAAAAAATATTTCCACTGTGTTTACGTGGTTTTTAATATTTTCTAAAATTATTTTTTCACCATTAACCATTATTAGTTCCTTCATCATAAAAATTTCTTAACCATAATTCTATCACCATTAAAGAAAGAATTGTATAGGCATTATCAGTTATACCATTTTTAGTGTTTTCAAATAATTTTTCTATGGATTTTTTATTAAATAAATTTCTTTGTGTTGTTTTTTTACTAAATAATAAATCATCAACCATATCTTTAGTATTAGCTGAAAAAATCCAGCTACGTATTGGTGCGCCAAACCCTGCTTTTGAGCGGTATAATACCTCTTTGGGTAACCTTGTTTCTAGTGCTTTTTTAAGGATATATTTAGTTTCTGTACCTTTTATTTTTTGATTTATTGGTAAGTTACTTGCAAAATCAAAAAGTTTTTTATCTAGTAATGGTACCCGAATTTCAACACCTTCTGCCATGCCCATTTTATCTGTATAATTCAAATTATGGTCTGGTAAAAAACCATGAGCTTCTAGGTATAAAAGTTTATTTAACGGGTGTTGAAATTTAGTATTTTTAAAAACTTCATTAAAATATTTATGAATTTCATAACTTTTATTAGTTAATATATTATTTAAAATATCTTTTTGAGTATATTCATAACTGCTTAATAAACCATCTTTTATATCTTGATTTAACATGTAAGAAAGCTTGCCCATTCTTCTGGAAAAACCACCGTTACCATTAGCAAGTATGGAACAACAACCACCAACTGTTTGTTTTAAAAAGTTAGGTAAACAATCAAGATTTTGCATTAAAATACTTGCTTGATGACGTCTATAGCCAGAAAAAACATCATCACCACCAGTACCACTCATAAGTACTTTTATACCCATTTTCTTGGCAATTTTAGATATTTGAGCCACATATAATGGCGCAGGATCAGCCTGTGGTTCATCTAGTATTTTCACCATTTCAGGTAAATCTGCTAAGCCTTCTGCACCTGTTTGAATTTCATTAAGTTTTATATTTTTATAACGTTTTGCAACCATACGGGCATGGGTGACATCAGAACTAAAACCTTCATCTTCCAAACTATTTTTAATACAAAATGTTTCAATTGGCTTAGAACTGTGCTGACACATAGAAGCAACAATTGCGCTAGAATCAACTCCACCAGAAAGAAATGCCCCCATCGGAACATCAGCTATCATTTGTTCAGCAACAATTTCATCTAGTAAGTGCAGAAGTTCTTGTGGTTTTTTGCTTTTATAAACAGGCTTATTGTTTTCATTAAGTTTTGCTTGGGGTAGGCTATACCATTTATTAATATTAACTTCGCCATTTTTAACAATCATAAAATGCCCCGGAAGAAGTTTTTTAACATTTTTAAACATTGTCCCTTCCCCAGGGCACCAAAGATAAGTTAAATAATCAGCAAGTGATTGCATATCCAAGCTTTTATCAAATTTGGGAATATTTACTAAAGATTTAA
>JALTLI010000144.1 GCA_027005635.1 Alphaproteobacteria bacterium | reverse complement strand
ACATTAATCTAGGAACAAAATATTTACCGTCATTTGTTCAACTTACCGAATTAAAACTTGATATATATAAAAAACAAAATAATAAAAACCAGCTAATAAAATCTTTGGTGGATACATGGCAAAAAACTCCAAGTAAGCAAATTTTTATAAAATGGTTAATAGCTACATCAGATGATAAGAACCAACTAAAACAAGCTAAAAAAATAACTAAAAATTACTTAAATACAGCAGAAGGGTGCATTGCCTTAGCTCTTGCATACAAAGAAAATGGTGATTATAAAAAGGCAGAAGAATTTTTTACTAAAGCACTAGAATATAGTCAA
Source organism: Alphaproteobacteria bacterium (assembly GCA_027005635.1). GTDB lineage: Bacteria > Pseudomonadota > Alphaproteobacteria > UBA2136 > JALTLI01 > JALTLI01. Next base: position 3,204 of record JALTLI010000144.1, on the reverse strand, counting down.
AATCAATACATATATAGCCAGCTACTTATTTGTGCACAAAAGCAAGATAGCGAGCAAAAAGTTAAAGAAGAATGGCAAAATAAAGCCATGAACAGCCATTCTTACCAATGGGAGCAAGATGATTATAGCTCTGCATATAAAAAATGGTCAGAAGATTATCTTGGTTATACTAAAGTAGCAGGGCACATCTCATGAGCAATGATGATGCCGATTGGCTAGAAGAAATAAAAACTATTAAGCCAATAAAAAAACAAAATAAGGCTAAAATTAAAACAAAAAAATTGCTAGATACAGAAGTTGATGACTTTGAGGATTTTGTATACTCGGCTGGCAGTAAAACAAGCCAAAATAGCAAAAAACAAGATTACCAATCAGAGCAAGTGTTAGTAAATGAATACTCACAACAAGTGCAAAATCAGCAACCTTTTCGCATACATTCAAATATAGCTTCAAAAATAAGCGCATCTAGGGCTAGCCTTGATTCTAAAACAATGAAAAAGCTTTCTCAGGGTAAAATACCGTTTGAAGCCAAAATTGATTTACATGGCTTTTATTTAGATGATGCATGGGGCGCGCTAATGGATTTTATAAATAAATCTGCTATAAATAATTTGCGCTGTGTACTTGTTGTTCATGGTAAGGGTAAAGGTTACGGGCCAAAAAAGGATATGGGGATTATTAAATCACAGGTTAATGGTTGGTTGCTTGGTCAGCATAATATTCTTGCGTATCATACGGCAATTCCGCGTCATGGTGGTAATGGTGCTTTGTATGTCTTGCTAAAAAGACAAAATTAACGTAACTTCTAAACTATGAAACATTTAGTAATAATTGATGGCTTTAGCTTTTTATTTCGTGCTTATCACGCGGTAAGAGATCTCACCCGTTCTGACGGATTACATACCAATGCACTATTCGGTTTTGCCAATATGCTAGTTAAGGTAACCCATGATTTAAAACCAGATTTTTACACTGTAGCCCTAGATAGCCCCGGAAAAACCTTCCGCCATGAATTGTATTATGAATACAAAGCTAACCGTAAAGAAATGGATGAAGAAATGGCACAGCAAATGCCATTTTTTGAGCCTTTGATTAGCTCATTTGGTGTTCATAGCCTTGCTATTGATGGCATAGAGGCTGATGATATTATAGCAAGTATGGTAAAAAAATATAAAGATAAATACAAAATAACCATTGTTTCTTCAGACAAAGATTTAATGCAGTTACTAGGTGATAATGTAGTAATGCTAGATACCATGAAAAATCGCACAATTGGTGTTGAAGAGGTAAATGAAAAGTTTGGTGTTACTCCAAATAAAGTTATACAAGTTCAGGCATTAATTGGTGATACCAGTGATAACATTCCTGGTGTGCCAAGCATTGGGCCTAAAACTGCATCTCAATTAATTGAGAAATTTGGAGATTTACAAGGAATTTATGATAATATTGCAGAAGTTAAACGCGATAAACTCCGTGATAAATTAATAGAACACAAAGATAACGCATTTATTTCACAAAAGCTTGTTACATTAAAAACAGATGTAGATATTCCTTGTCCTATAGAAGACTTGGCTTTTCATCCAGATTTATCATGCGCTAGAGATTTTCTATTAAAAATGGAATTTAACCGCCTAGCAGATAGAATTTCTCCTCAAACTAAAACTGAAGGTAGCATTGAAGAACAACAAAAACAAAAACCAAAAAAATATCCGTATGAGTGTATTACGACAAAAAATGATTTAAGCTTATGGGTTTCCCGTATAAACCAAAATAGCCATTTTGCTATTGATACAGAAACCACGTCAATTGATGCAATGCAGGCAGAATTAGTAGGAATTTCACTTGCTGCTGGTAAGCGAGCTTGCTATATACCGCTAAAGTATACACCTCCTGCTGGTGATGCGCTAGATTTCGGCTCAACCAAAAATATTCCTAAAATTTTAACTAAGGAAGATGTTTTAGCTACACTTAAACCAATTTTAGAAGATGAAAAGTATACAAAAATCGGACAAAATATTAAATATGATATGATTATTCTACAAAATGAAGGAATAACCATGCGTGGTATTGAAGATACCATGTTAATGTCATTTAGTTTAGATGCAGGCTTGAATCGTCATAATATGGATACCCTTGCTGATATTCACTTAAATCATAAATGCATAGCCTTTAAAGATGTGTGTGGCACAGGTAAAAAACAAATTACTTTTGATATGGTAGATTTAGCTAAAGCCACAGATTACGCTGCAGAAGATGCAGATATAACCTTGCAACTATATAATAAGTTCAAAAAACGCCTAGCCGAACAGCCAAGTATAAATAAAGTGTATACTGAAATTGAAAAACCGCTAGTTCCAGTGCTAGTAAATATGGAAAGAACTGGAGTTTTAATTGATAGAACAGCTCTTGAGAAACTATCTTTGGAATTTTCTGAACGATTAAAAGCCCATGAAAAAACAATTTATGCTTTATCTGGAGAGAACTTTAATATTAATTCCCCTAAACAGTTAGGAGAGGTTTTGTTTGATAAAATGGGCTTAAGTGTTGGTAATAAAAAGAAAGTTTCAACCAACGTAAGTGTTATGGAAAAGCTAGCCGAACAAGGTGAGCCAATTGCTGATGAAATATTAAAATATCGCCATTTATCTAAACTTCGCTCAACTTATACAGAAGCTCTAGTCCAGCAAATCAACCATAAAACTAACAGAATTCATACTTCTTATAACCAAGTTGGCGCAGCAACGGGGCGTTTTTCATCATCTGATCCAAACCTCCAAAATATTCCTATTCGTACGGAAGATGGACGTAAAATACGCCATGCTTTTATCCCACAAAAAGGCTGGGTTTTTATTGGTGCTGATTATTCTCAAATTGAATTAAGGTTGCTTGCTCATGTGGCAGATATTAAATCATTAAAACAGGCATTTTTAGATGATAAAGATGTTCACGCATTTACTGCTAGTCAAATTTTTAATGTTTCATTGGAAGAAGTAACATCTGAACAGCGAAGTGCGGCAAAAGCAATTAATTTTGGTATAGTATACGGTATGGGCGCCCACGCCCTAGCAAAACAAATCGGGGTTAGCCGAACCGAAGCAAAAGAATACATAGAAAAATATTATGAACGCTATGAAGGCTTAAAAGCATATATGGATAACACCATAGAATTTGCCAAAGAACATGAATACGTTGAAACAATTTTTG
>JALTLI010000143.1:311-13013 GCA_027005635.1 Alphaproteobacteria bacterium | reverse complement strand
ATTGAGAATAAAAAAGAATTAACCATACTTGCTGAAGGACAATCTCCACGTATTGCTGTTATTTCTTGCTGTGATTCCAGAGTTGATCCTACAATTATTTTTGATGCAGCCCCCGGAGATTTATTTGTTATAAGAAATATTGCTAATTTAGTACCTGAATATGAAAATAGTAATGGCGCAAAAGGTACAAGCTCTGCACTAGAATTTGCGGTAACAGAATTAAAAGTTTCTCATATTGTTGTACTTGGTCATGCTCAGTGTGGTGGCATAGCTGCTTTAATGGATAGGAAATTATGCAGAACCACAAATAATACTAGTTTCGTTGATCAATGGATGGAAATAGCAGAACCAGTAAAACAAAATGTTATATCTAAAAATCTTTCAGCAAAAGAAGAATATACTGAATGTGAAAAAGCAACAATTGCACAATCATTGCAAAACCTTATGACATTCCCATGGATTAATGATGGGGTTAACAGTGGTGAAATTAAAATTCATGGCTGGTATTACAACCTTAATAAAGGCACGTTATCTTGCTATGATGAAAAAACAAAAACATTTGTAAAAGTATAAAATGAAAATTCCTTATTTTGATTATCAAGCAACTACTCCAACTGATGAAAGAGTGGTTGAAGCCATGCAACCATACTGGAATGAAAATTTTGCTAACCCCCATGCAACAATCCACAATTTAGGTGAAAACGCTGAAACCGCTATAGAAAATGCTAAAAAAGATATAGCTTTTATAATTGGTGCAAATTCTAGTGAAATTATTTTTACATCTGGTGCAACCGAAAGCAATAATTTAGCTATTCATGGTATTTTACCAAGCTTAATTAAAAAAAATAAACCTCATATTATTACTAGCAATATTGAACATAACAGCATATTAAAAACATGTAATTATTTAAAAGAAATTGGGGCAAAAGTAACTTATATACCAGTTAATAAAAATGGTATTGTAGATATTAATATATTAAAAAGCTCTATAACAAATAAAACTGGTTTAATAAGTATTATGGCAGTTAACAATGAAATTGGAACTATTCAGCCAATAAAAGAAATTGGTGAAATATGTAAACAACAAAATATTATTTTTCATGTTGATGGGGCACAAGCTATAGGTAAAATACCTTTTAGCACCAAGGAAAATAATATTGATATGCTAAGTATATCCGCCCATAAACTGTATGGCCCTAAAGGGATTGGTGCTTTATATATTAGGCGTAATTCTCGTATTGTGCTTAAACCTTTAATATTAGGTGGTGCACAAGAAAGAGGTTTGCGTTCTGGCACTCTGCCTACTCCACTTTGTGTTGGTTTTGCTAAAGCTTGTTTAATATCAGTAAATGAAATGGATAAAGAAAATTCTCGTATACTTAATTTAAGAAATATTTTACTAGAAAATATAAAATCAAACTTAGATAAAATAAATATTAATGGAGATATAAATAATAGAATTGCAGGCAATTTAAATATTAGCTTTTGCGGAGTATATGTTAAAGACGTAGAAGCAGAATTAAAAAATAAAATTGCTGTTTCATTTGGTTCAGCATGCTCTTCTGGCAGAACAGAAACTTCTCATGTTATAAATGCAATTGATAGCACTTGTGGTACAGCAATTCGTTTTGGTATTGGAAGGTTTACAACAAAAGATGATATAAATAAGGCATCTAAAATAATTATTGATACTATTAATAAATTAAGAAATTAAATTTCATCTAGTCTTTTACCAACTAAAATTGGCAAATAAACAATTAAAAATATTGTAAAAGTAACAGCCCAAAAAGCAGCAGAAATAATAACAATATCCATATAATAATCAGGTAATAACCAGCCACCAAAAACCCTGGTTAAAATACCAAATTGTAATAAAATATAACTTATTACTATTAATTTTGAAGCTTTAATTTTTCTACCTGTATGACCTAAGCTTACTCTTGTAATCATGCCTAAAATCATTGTCCCCATAGCCCCCATTGTAAAGGCGTGCATAGAAAGTTGGAGTGGTATTAAGTTAAAAGTAGCATGTAAACCTTCCAAAATTAAACCAATAATCAGCCATGCATAAGCAAAATGTAAAACCCATAAAATTGGTATTTTTAATGCTTTTTTACAGTTCCATCTACTAAGACGAATAGCATGAATAATAGCCGTTATAAAAGCAAAAACACCAAATAACGGAGTATTGAAATTTTGCAAATAACCAACAACACATAAAATTAGTAGAGATACAAAACCAGCTTTATCTATAATTGGTTGCTGATTTATTTCTACTTTAATATTTTGTTCAAACAATCCATTTTGGGTAAAAAATGGAATAACTCTACCACCAATAATAGTAATTATTAATATAATAATATGAACAGCTAAAAATAAAACATTTATAGGGTTAATATCTTTAATAATTTCTAGTACAGATAATTGAATAACAATATTAATAATAGCAAGAACTGATAAAAGAACTAAAAAGCCCATATTTGCAAAATTTTTAGCTTTTATAAGTGCAGGTGCAAGGCTTAATATTAAAACAGGCAAATATGAAACATCAACTAAAACAGTTACTAACGGTGAAAATATTTGAAAATTCATACTAATTCTACCAAGTAACCACAAACCAACAATACCAACCAACCACCAAGATTTAATAGGCTTAGTTGCTGTCCAGTTAGGTATAGCAGTTAATAAAAAACCAGAAATAATAGCGACTACAAAACCAAATACCATTTCATGACCATGCCATAAAGTGTAATTATCCCATGGCAAATTAGGCGTTACTGAACCATGGTAAGTTAGCACCCAAAAAATAACAGAAAATACAGCCTGAACTCCAGCAAGTAGAAAAAATGGTCTAAATCCTATGGAAAACAAGGCTGTATCATTTATTATTTTATTCTTCATATTTGCTATGATCTTTTACGTACAATTTGGTAACCAGTACGGAACACATACCAAATTGGTGCACTAAATACATGAACTAAACGAGTAAAAGGAGTGATTAAAAATAACGTTAAACCAAGTAAAATATGTGCTTTAAAAATCCAGTGTTCATGAAGAATAAAATCAGCAGCACCGCTACGAAATGTAACAATATGTTGTGCCCAATTAGCCAAGGCAATCATACTACTGCCATCTGGATGCTGGGCAGAAATACTTATGCTCATTAAACCTAAAATAAGCTGTGCATATAATAAAACTAATAACAAAATATCCATAAAGCTACTATTATTTAAAATACGTTTATCTGTTAACCTACGCCATATTAAAATAGTTAATCCAACAAATGCAATTGAGCCGAATAATCCACCACTAAACATAGCAACTTGTTGTTTAACAGGTGCTGTTAAACCAAATGCAGTGTAAAGCTCATGGGGTGTTAATAAGCCAACAAAATGACCAAAAAATAGAAATAAAATACCTACATGAAACAAATTACTTCCAATCATTAAACTTCTTTTGCGTAAAAGCTGGCTGGATTTTGCTCGCCATGAATATGGATCTCTATCCATACGTAAAATGCTTGCAACAATAAATACAATAACTGCTATATATGGGTAAATTCCAAACATAAAATTATTCATTAGTTTGCCCCCTCTTCCATTACTATTTTAACTTTTTGTTTTGCTGGTATATTACTGCCACAGCTACCACAATCTCCTGCAGGACTTAAGCCATCAAAGGCAGCTTGTTCTTCCCATGCATCATCCATTTCATCCATACTTAAAGCATGACCATTATCCATTTCCATAGCCTTTTTAAGGAACTTTTCATCAGGGATAGCTGTTGTTAATGAACATAATGCATTAAATATATTAGCATATTCACTTTCACGTTTTTCCAAGCGTTTACCAACCGCTGCAATAACATTTATTACTTCACCTAAACATTGTTGAGCTTCCTCACCATGCAACTGAGAAAGATATTCCAAAAATAAAGGTAAATAATCAGGTGTTTCATTAGATGCTATTTCTAAACCAATTTCATCATACATAGCGGCTAAATCAACCATTGCCTGCCCACGTTCAGAGCTTTCACCATGAACATGTTCAAACATATGTAATGAAAGAGAAGGAGTTCTATCAAATAAATCTACATATTCTTCCTGTAAATCAAGTAAATCCTTAGACCCGAGGTATGAAATAAAACTTTCAACTTTTTCAATTTCTTTTTTAGGTAACCATGTTTCATCTTTTAATAAAGGAACAAGTTTATCTAACGATGTCATCATTTCCTTAGTTGGATAAGCTAGTAATGCAGATAATATCCTTAATGTCTTCATTATTTATCTCCTTTTAATCGTTCATCGTTAGCCTTTTCAAACAAACTATTTATTCTTCTGCTTGGTGTACTTTTAGATTCAAATAAATCTGGTTCAGAGTTACTATGACAACCATTACCAAAAGTAAATCCACAGCCACCACGTTCACCGTAAGCGTCTACAACTTCTTCTTTATGGCTTGATGGCACAACAAATCTATCCTCATAATTAGCAATTGCCATAATATGATACATATCGTCCATCATATCTTTGCTCATGCCAATCTGTTTTAAAATAGATTCATCAGCTTTTTTCTCCACTGTTACACTGCGCATATATGCACGCATACCAAGCATAGTTTTTAAAGCATGAACAACAGGTTCTTCCTTACCTGCAGTTAATAAGTTTGCAAGGTATTTAACAGGTATTCTTAATGATTCAACATCAGGAATAATCCCTTTCATACCCATTTTACCAGTTTCAGCAGCTGCTTGAATTGGGCTTAAAGGCGGAACATACCAAACCATAGGTAAAGTTCTGTATTCAGGGTGAAGTGGTAGGGCAACTTTCCAATCCATAGCCATTTTATAAACTGGTGAATTTTTGGCAGCCTCTAACCAACTTTCAGGGATACCATCTTTTCTTGCCTGAGCTTGAACTTCTGGGTCATTAGGGTCTAGGAACATATCAAGCTGAGCTTGGTATAAATCTTTTTCATGCTTTACTGATGCAGCCTCTTTAATTTTATCTGCATCATAAAGCATTACACCTAAGTAACGAATTCTACCCACACAAGTTTCACTACAAACAGTAGGTTCACCAGCTTCAATACGAGGGTAACAAAAAGTACATTTTTCTGCCTTACCAGATTTCCAGTTATAATAGATTTTTTTATACGGACAGCCAGAAACACACATTCTCCAGCCTCGGCATTTATCTTGATCAATTAAAACTATACCATCTTCTTCTCGTTTGTAAATAGATCCAGATGGGCAAGCAGCAACACAAGCAGGATTTAAGCAATGTTCACAAAGCCTAGGTAAATACATCATAAATGTATTTTCAAATTCTCCGTACATTTCTTCTTGGATTTCTTTAAAGTTATAATCTCGGCGACGAGATGAGAACTCAGTACCCAAAATTTCTTCCCAATTTGGCCCCCAATGGATTTTTTCCATACGTTCACCACTAATTAATGAGCGAGGTCTTGCAATTGGCTGAGCTTTACTTTCAGGTGCTTTTTGCAAATGTTCATAATCAAAAGTAAATGGTTCGTAGTAATCATCAATTTCTGGCATATCTGGGTTAGAGAATATTTTAGCCAAAACTTTTAATTTACCACCAATTTTTGGCTTAAGTTTTTTGCCTTTAAGTTCCCAACCACCGTTCCATTTATCTTGGTTTTCCCATTGTTTTGGGTAACCAATTCCGGGTTTTGTTTCTACGTTATTAAACCATGCGTATTCCATACCTTCACGTGATGTCCATACATTTTTACAAGTAACAGAGCAAGTGTGGCAACCAATACATTTATCTAAGTTTAAAACTTTTCCGATTTGAGCACGTATTTTCATATTATGATACCTCCTTTTTAAGGTCTTCGGCCTTTTGTGGTTCAGTACCATCTAACCAATCAACATTAACCATTTTACGAACAACCACAAATTCATCTCGGTTAGAACCAACAGTTCCGTAATAGTTAAAGCCATAACTTTGTTGAGCATAACCACCAATCATATGAGTTGGTTTAAGCGTTGTACGTGTTACAGAATTATGAATACCACCACGAGCACCAGTAATTTCACTCCCTGGAATATTGATAATTTTTTCTTGGGCATGATACATCATAACCATACCTTCATTAACCCTTTGGCTAACAACAGCTCTAGCAACCAAGGAACCATTTTCATTAAATGCTTCAATCCAATCATTATCTTTAATATCTGCTTTTTTAGCATCAACTTCACTAAGCCAAACAACAGGCCCACCACGTGAAAGTGTTAACATGTGGAGGTTATCACTATAAGTACTATGAATACCCCATTTTTGGTGTGGAGTAATAAAGTTTAAGGTTACAGTTTTATTACCATTATCATGTTTTTTACGCATGGAATTAACTGTATTTGTGTTTACTGGTGGGCGGTAAGTTACAAAACTTTCACCAAAATCACGCATCCACTTATGGTCTTGGTAAAGTTGTTGTCTACCTGTTAATGTTCGCCACGGAATATATTCATGGACATTAGTATAACCAGCATTATATGAAACATGTTCAGATTCAATTCCGCTCCAAGTAGGAGAAGAAATAATTTTGCGGGGCTGAGCCTGTACATCTCTAAACCTAATTTTTTCATCTTCTTTTGGCAGTGCTAAATGATCATGCTTACGGCCAGTGAATTTTTCTAGTGCTTGCCATGCTTTAACCGCTACTTCACCGTTAGTTTCTGGAGCAAGCGAAAGTAGTACTTCACAAGCATCAATATCAGATTCTATTTTAGCAAGTCCCTTAGAAACACCTTCCTCTTTTACTGTTCCATTAAGCTGTTTAAGTAATTCAACTTCATGTTCAGTGTTCCATGCTATTCCTTTACCTCCATTACCAACTTTTTCCATTAATGGCCCTAAAGATGTAAATCTTTTGTAAATATTTGGATAATCACGTTCAACAACCATCATTAATGGCATTGTTTCACCAGGGATTAGCTCACATTCACCTTTTTTCCAATCTTTAACCTCAAAAGGTTGAGCAATTTCTTTAGGGCTATCATGTTGAATTGGTAAAGTTACTAAATCTTTTTCAACACCTAAATGCCCATCAGTTAATTCAGATACTTTTTTAGCAAGCCCTTTATAAATTTCCCAATCAGATTTACTTTCCCAAACAGGGTCAATAGCTTTTGATAGAGGATGAATAAATGGGTGCATATCAGATGTGTTTAAGTCATTTTTCTCATACCAACTGGCAGTTGGTAAAACAATATCTGAATAAACGCAAGTGGTAGACATTCTAAAATCTAGGGTAACTAATAAATCTAGTTTTCCTTCTGGGGCTTTTTCATGCCATTTAACATCTTTAGAGCGATTAGCACCCTCAGAGCCTAAATCTTTACCCTGCACACCATGTTTTGTACCTAGTAAGTGTTTAAGGAAATATTCGTGTCCTTTACCAGAAGAACCAAGCAAATTAGAACGCCAAACAAACATGTTACGTGGCCAGTTTTTAGGATTATCTGGATCTTCACAACTCATTTTAAGTTTACCAGATTTCATTTGTTCAATTGCATATTCAACGGTATCTTTTTTACCTGCTTTTTTTGCAATAGTTAGAGGGTTTGTTTCTAGCTGTGGTGCAGATGGCAACCAGCCCATACGTTCGGAGCGAGCATTACAATCAATTATTGAACCATCCCAATCTTTTTTATCAGCTAGCGGAGATAAAATATCATCTATTTCTAGATGTTCATAACGCCATTGATCAGTATGAGCATAGAAGAATGAAGTTGAGTTCATATGACGCGGTGGACGAGCCCAATCTAGTGCAAAAGCTAGTGGTAACCAGCCAGTTTGTGGTCTTAGTTTTTCCTGCCCAACATAATGAGCCCAACCACCACCAGATTTACCAACGCAACCACAAAGTACAAGCATATTAATTGCACTTCTGTAGTTCATATCCATGTGGTACCAGTGGTTCATGGCGGCACCAATAATAATCATGGATTTACCTTCAGTTTTAGAAGCGTTTTCAGCAAATGCACGGGCAACAGTAATTACTTTTTCTCTATCTACACCTGTTACTTTTTCTTGCCATGCTGGGGTAAATGGTGCATCGTCATCAAAACTTTTTGCAACATTATCTCCACCTAAACCTCTATCAATTCCGTAGTTACCAGCTAATAAATCAAATACTGTGGCTACTAGTATTTCGCCATCTTTAAGTTTAATTGTGCGGGCTGGTATTTTACGAGGTAAAATTTCATCATGATCTGTACTTTCAAAGTGTTCATGTTCTACTCCACCAAAATATGGGTAAGCAACATCAACAACATCATCATAAGAACCAATAAATGTTAACTGTAATTTAGTTTCCTTGCCTTTATTATCTTCAGGGGCAATATTCCATTTACCATCTTCACCCCATCTAAAGCCTATTGAACCATTTGGAGCTGTAATATTCCCTGTATTTTCATCTATTGCTACAGTTTTCCAATCTGGGTTATTTTTTTCTTTTAAATTATCTTTAAAATCAGATGCTCTTACAAATCTATCTGGTACATAGTGCTTGCCTTGTTTTTTAAGCATTACTAAAAATGGCATATCGGAATATGTACGGCAGTATTCTTCAAAGTATTTATCTTGCTTATCAATGTGAAACTCTTTCATAATCACATGACCCATTGCCATACCTAAGGCTGCATCAGTACCTTGTTTAGGGTTTAACCAAATATCTGCAAATTTAGATGCTTCTGAGTAATCTGGTGTAATAACAACACTTTGCGCACCTTTATAGCGTACTTCTGTAAAAAAGTGTGCATCTGGTGTTCTGGTTTGTGGAACGTTAGATCCCCAAAGCATTAAGAAATTAGAATTATACCAATCAGCACTTTCAGGAACATCAGTTTGTTCACCCCATGTTTGTGGAGATGAAGGAGGTAAATCACAATACCAATCATAAAAGCTCATGCAAGTTCCACCAAAAAGTGAAAGATAACGAGATCCACCAGCATAAGAAACCATGCTCATAGCAGGAATTGGTGAAAAACCAAGAACTCTATCAGGGCCATGTTCTTTAGCTGTATAAATATTTGCAGCTGCTATAATTGTGTTTACCTCTTCCCAATCTGCACGTACAAAACCACCTTGACCACGTACTTTATGGAAAGATTCACGTTTTTTCTCATCTTGCATAATAGATTCCCAGTTATCTACTGGGTCTGCATGAACATTTAAACCTTCACGCCAAAGTTTAAGTAAGCGTTTACGAATTAATGGATATTTTAAACGGTTAGCACTATATATATACCAAGAATAACTAGCACCACGGGCACAACCACGAGGTTCATGGTTAGGTAAATCTGGACGAGTACGAGGATAATCAGTTTGTTGAGTTTCCCATGTTACTAAGCCATTTTTAACGTAAATTTTCCAACTACATGAACCAGTACAGTTTACCCCATGGGTAGACCTAACAATTTTATCATGTTGCCAACGCCCACGATAAGCATTTTCCCATTTACGATTTTCATTGGTAACTACACCATGCTCATCTGCAAAAGTGCTTTCTTTTTTGTTAAAAAAACTTAGTCTGTCTAAAAAGTAACTCATGTTTATTTCTCGTTTTGTTTTAATATATTTTTAACTCTTTTAAAAAGTCCTTGCCTTTGGCTTTTTGGCGTTAAAACTTTGTTTTAAGTTAGGGCTGTCCCCAACCACCTTATTTAATAATTGCCTCATAAAAAGCTTTGCTTTTTCCAAGTCAACCAAAGGGGGTGCCCCTTTGGATTCCCCTCCTCCATTTAGGCGGTCATTCCTAAATAAAGAGGGAGATTCCAATAGAGGCAACAACTTACAACCTATGGGTTTTTATGTTCTGCCCCACTACGCAAGTAGAACCACCAGTTAATCACAATACAAACTGTGTAAAATACAGCAAATCCGTATAGTGCTACTTCTGGAGTAGTAAGCTTAATTTGCTCACCAAGTACTTTTGGAATAATAAAAGCACCGTAGGCTGCAACAGCTGATGTCCAACCAAGAACAGGGCCTGCTTGTTCTTTATCAAATACCATTGCAATAGTTCTAAATGTTGATCCATTACCAACACCTGTTGCAGTAAATAATACTAAAAATAAAACAAAGAATGGTATAAAATATTGTTCAGGAGTAGCAGATGCATAAGCAAGTTGCATATAATGAGCAACACCTAAAGCACTTGCAACCATAGTAATAGAACAAATTTGAGTAACTTTAGCTCCACCCATTTTATCAGCTATCCAACCACCTACAGGGCGAATTAATGCACCAATAAAAGGTCCCATCCATGCAAACATTAAAGCACTTGGACCATTAGGGTTAATTGTATCATGAGTTAAGACTCCATCTACCCCCATAACATGGCTGTAACCAAAAATAACTTTAATAGCTAAAGGAAATGCAGCAGAAAAACCAATAAATGATCCGAAAGTCATTGTATAGATAACGGTCATTGCCCATGTATCTTTATTTTTGAATATTTCATATTGGTGGATAAGGTTTTTCTTGGCGTCACCTTGTAACATTGCTCTTAAAAGAAGAACCGTTGTAGCTATAACAAGTGGTAAAATAATCCACTTACTAATACCAAAACCAGAACCATTAGCACCTTCTGGTAACATAAGCCATAAACCGCTAGCAGCTGTAATAAGACCAATAGCAAGCATAAATGTAATTAATCCAAAGGCTTTAATTGGTGAACCAATATTAGGTGAAACATGTTTAGCTTTAATATTATTCATACCAAACCAAGCTGCAATAACCAAAGGAATTAAAATAGCAACCCAAACAAAACCAGCATTTTGAATAGCTGTTTCCGTACCTGCTGGTATTTTACCAATTAATGTACCACTAGTATTTTTAAGTATCATAGAGCTACCACTAAAAGCACCCCATGTCATGACTAAAGGAACTAAAACTTGCATAGTTGTAACACCAAAATTACCCAAACCAGCATTTAAACCTAATGATAATCCTTGAACCTTTTTAGGAAAAAAGAAGCTAATATTAGACATAGATGAAGCAAAGTTACCGCCACCAAAACCACAAAGTAATGCTAAAATCTGAAACTGCCATAATGGAGTATTAGGATTCTGCAATGCTATACCTGTACCTAATGCTGGTATAATCAACAGTGCTGTCGTAAAAAATATTGTATTACGTCCACCTGCTAATCTAATAAAAAATGTGCTAGGAATACGCAAAGTAGCACCGCTTAAACCAGCAATTGCCATTAAACTAAATAATTCTGATTTTTCAAATGGAAACCCTAAGTTTAGCATTTGCACAGTAATAATCCCCCAGTAAAGCCATACTGCAAAACTAACTAATAAACATGGAATTGATATCCACAGATTACGATTTGCGATTTTTTTGCCTTCAGATTCCCATTGTTTTGGGTCTTCTGGGTTCCAAGTGGTTAAATTTTTATCCATAATTATTTTCCTTATTTTTTAATTACCAAATTCTGGTAAAAACTTTTTATTATTCTTTCTTTCCATTAAAACAACTGTTGCATGCATCCAAATTAAAGCAATTGCAGTTATTGCAAAAAGTAGCATGAAACAACTTGTCCATACACCGATTACATCATTCATAAAACCAAATGCAATAGGTAAGAAAAAACCACCTAAACCACCAATTAAACCAACGATACCACCTACAGCACCAACATGTCCTGGGTAGTAAACAGGTATATGTTTATAAACTGCTGCTTTACCAAGTGACATAAAGAAACCAAGTATAATAGTAAGTACAACAAATACTTCTAAGCTAATAGAAATAGAAAAATTTATAGGGCCATTAATACCATGAACACTATAATCAGTTGCAGGGTAAGATAGTAAAAATAAGCACATTAATGAGGCAATAAACGTAGAATACATAACTGTTCTTGCACCAAGTTTATCTGATAACCAACCACCTAATGCTCTGAATATACTTCCTGGTAAAGCATAAGAAGCAGCAAGCATACCTGCAGTTTGAATTTCTAGCCCATACATACCAACATAATAACGTGGTAACCATAAAGCAAGTGCTACATAAGCACCAAATACAAAAAAGTAATATAATGAAAAACGCCAAACTTGTAAGTTTTTTAATGGTTCTAACTGTTCTAGAATTGGTCTTGGTGCTTCATTTTTTTCACGTCTTGCTACAAGTTTAGGATCATCTTTAGTCATAATCCAAAATACTATAGCTGTTATAACCAAAATAGCAGAATAAACCTGTGCTGTTTGTTGCCAACCTAAAGCAACAACTAAAAATGGAGCACCAAAGTTTGTTACCGCAGCACCAACATTTCCCATACCAAAAATACCTAAGGCTGTACCTTGTTTTTCTTTTTCATACCATTGAGAAACATAAGCAATACCAACCGCAAATGAACCACCAGCCAAACCAACACCAAGTGCTGCAACTAAAAACATTATATATGTAGAAACTGTTGAAAGTAAGTACGTTGCAATAGCTGTTGTTAACATTAAAATTGTATAAACTAAGCGTCCACCATATTGGTCTGTCCATATACCTAAAATAAGCCTACTTAATGAACCTGTTAAAATTGGCGTTGCAACCAAAATACCAAATTGAGTATCACTTAATCCTAAATCTTGTTTAATTTTCAAGCCAATAATTGAAAATATTGTCCATACCGCAAAACATACAGTAAATGAGAACGTACTGAAAAATAAGGC
>JALTLI010000143.1:0-301 GCA_027005635.1 Alphaproteobacteria bacterium | reverse complement strand
TTCTTTCTTTATCCTTTTTTTAAAGGTATTATTCTTTCATAATATAACCATTAAGGCATAAAATATTTATCACTCCCTTGATGTATATCAACTAAGCATAAGTAAGAGAATTTTTAATAAAATGATAGCTACAATACAAGCACCTAATAGTATTCTAAAAGAAAAATCATTCTTATTATCTTTGCCTCTTTTTAATGGCTTAGATGACAAAACTTTAAACGAATTATTAAAAAACTCCAGCGCAAAAACACTTAATCCTAATACGATTTTGTTTTTACAAGGAGAAAAAGCAACCCATCTT
>JALTLI010000142.1 GCA_027005635.1 Alphaproteobacteria bacterium | reverse complement strand
TTACAGAGGAAGAAATTATTACATGTTAAATATACTATTTTTAGGTGATATATATGGCAAACAAGGTCGTAAAGTCATTAAAGAAGAACTACCTAATTTACGTAAAAAGCTAAATATTGATTTTGTGGTTGCTAATGGTGAAAATATGGCAGGATACCGTGGTATAACAGCTCAAACTATCCAAGAAATACGTGATGCAGGGGTAGATGTGGTTACTTTAGGTAATCATACATGGAGCAATGATGGTCATAAAGATGTAATAGGAGTTAATCCACGTGTTTTACGCCCAGCAAATTACCCACCAGGCTGTGCAGGTGAGGGGTTTCATATATACGAACATAATGGCAAGCGTATAGCAGTATTAAATATTATGGGGCGAATTTATATGGAAGGTAATTTAGATTGCCCATTTCAATTATCACGTAAACTTATGAAAGAATACCGTTTAGGGCATGATTATGATGCCTTAATTGTTGATATTCACGCAGAAGCTAATTCCGAAAAACAAATAATTTCTTATATATGGGATGGCAGAGCATCATTAGTAGTAGGGACTCATACTCATACTCCAACAGCAGATGCACGGATTTACCCTAAAGGGACAGGTTTTCAAACAGATGCTGGTATGTGCGGAAATTATGAATCTTCTATTGGTGCAACTTATGAAACAGCACTTATCCCATTTGAACAAAAAGAACGTTTCAGGTTTGAACCAGCAACAGGTCCAGCAACAATGTGCGGAGTTTTCGTTAAATTAAATGAAAAAGGTTTATGCGAACACATTGAACCTATTCGTGTTGGTGGAATTTTAAAACAAACTCATTAAAAATTTATTGTCATTTTGAAATTGCACCTTTATTGGCTAAATATAAACAAAATACTTCTAGTAAAACAAACAAAAATCTATTATCCTTACGCCATAAATTACTAAATAAGGGGTAAACTTACTATGTCACGGGAAAACCTAATAGAAAAACTTACAAATTATCAACCAATGACAACGGAAGAAAAAGAAAGCAGAGAATTCATGATTTCTTTTGCTAATGCTACAGAAGATTGTTTTGATCGTACTCAATTAGCTGGTCATTTTACTGGTTCTTCTTGGATTATAAACCAATCTTGGGATAAAGTTATTCTACTTAACCATGTTAAGTTAAGCAGATGGTTACAACCTGGTGGACATTGTGATGGTAACCCTGTTATTTTAGAAACAGCAATGAAAGAAGCTGAAGAAGAAACAGGCTTAAAAAACTTACGTTTAATAAGTGAAGAAATTTTTGATATAGATGCCCACAGTGTTAAACATGATGAAAACCCAGAACATATTCATTATGACGTTCGCTTTTTATTTGAAGCAGATGATACAGAAGAATTAATTCTTGAAGAAGGAAAAGCCAAAGAAGTTAAATGGGTTCCCCTAGAGGATATTCAAAATTTAGTTAACAATGAAGAATCAATCATGCGTATGCTAGATAAAACATTATGGTTAAAACAAAATACTGAAGTAGCAGTAGCTTAAGGAGAAAAGAAATGTCAGGACACAGTAAATGGTCAACCATCAAACACCAAAAAGCACGTACAGATGCTAAACGTGGTAAGGTTTTTACAAAATTAATTCGTGATTTGATGACAGCTGCCCGTCAAGGTGGTGGTAATATTAATGATAATTCATCATTACGCTTAGCAGTAGAAAGTGCTCGTAAATTAAACATGCCAAAGGATACAATGGAACGTGCCATAAAACGTGGTACAGGTGAAATTGAAGGTGCTGATTACGTTGAAAAAGTTTACGAAGGTTATGCCCCTCATGGGGTTGCTGTTATTGTTAAAACTTTAACCGATAACGGAACTCGTACAGTAACAAACGTGCGTACTGCATTTAATAAAAATGGTGGTAATATGGGTAATGATGGCTCAGTTGCTTGGATGTTTGAAGAAAAAGGCGTAATTATTTACCCGCAAAAAATTGGTGAAGAAGATGCAGTTATGGAAGCAGCAATTGAAGCTGGTGCTGATGATTTTGAACCAGAAGGTGAAATTTACAAAATTTTAACATCTGTAACTGATTTTGGTATTGTACGTGATGCAATGCAAGAAAAATACGGTGATGCAGTTGAAGCAGATTTATCTTATATTCCAACACAAACTCAACCAATAACAACAGTAGAACAAGCTGAATCGGTATTAAAACTTGTAGCAGCACTAGATGATGATGATGACGTGCAAGATGTAATAATTAATATGGATACTCCAGAAGAAGTTACTGCTCAATTGGCAGGTTGAAGTATTAACTATTACTAGCCGACGTGTCATCGCGGATAACTAACATTTCTTACTAAAATATGCTATTTGGGAGAAATATTGTTTCCGAGATGACAGTATTAGGCTAAAAAGGAGTAATAATGATAATTCTAGGAATAGATCCAGGGCTAGCATTCACAGGTTGGGGTGTTATTGAACAAAATGGCAATCGATTATCATACATTGCTGGCGGAGTAGTTAAAACTAACCCCAAAGCCCCAATGGCTGAACGTTTAGCAACTATTCATGATGGCTTACAAGAAGTTTTAAAAATTTATAAACCAAACTCTGCTGCGGTTGAGGAAGTTTTTGTAAATTCAAATGCCCGTACTTCATTAAAACTAGGGCAGGCAAGGGGCATAGCCTTATTGCTACCACAACTTCATGGTTTAAGTGTAGGTGAATATACTCCTTTGATGGTCAAAAAAAGTGTTGTCGGTTATGGAAAAGCCGAAAAATCACAGGTTGCTCAAATGGTTAAAATGTTACTTCCTACAGCAGATGTCTCACAAAATGATACAGCAGATGCTTTAGCTGTGGCAATTTGTCATGCTCATACTATTGGTTTCAATCAAAAAGTTGCATAATTTTCTTGTAAAATATCATAATAGTCGCTATATACAAATTAATTAAGAAGTACCTTGTTTTTTAACCTCTAGGCATGCCTAGAAAAGGATATAAATATGGACATAATTAGTTATGCTATTGATTTTTTTAACCTCAAAGAAGTTGCTGTAGTTATTGCAGTAACTTATGTTCTAATTGATATTGTATGGAGCTTTTATGATACTGTACAGTATCATAAAATGAAAAAGTATATCGATGACAGACTCACCTTTATGGAGGTGGAAATCCTTAAAGAATTATTAACTTACAAACGTGAGTTTAATAATTCAATCCCGTATGACGGTATGATTGTCAAAAAGGGATTGGTAAGGCTAAATAAAGGTCAAATGGAATTGACTAAAATGGGCAAGGATATTGCCAAATCTCTTTAATTTTTTAACGGAAGAAAGCTCACTTTAATAGTGGGCTTTTTTCATGTTATAGGGTACAATGTAGCTATGATAAGATTTTTAAAAGGTATAGTAGAAGAGTTAGACACAGGGTTTTTAGGGCTTGATGTTAATGGTGTTGGTTATCAGGTTTTTGCATCTGGTAGAACTTTAAATAAATACGCAGTTGGTGAAGTTATAAAAGTTAATATTTTAACCTATGTCCGTGAAGATCAATTTA
>JALTLI010000141.1 GCA_027005635.1 Alphaproteobacteria bacterium | reverse complement strand
TTTGATAAAGAAGGTGAAAAAGGATATCTATTACAAAAAGTTGGTGATAAAACATGGCATATAAATCTTAATGGTACTGTTTCTCTTGTACCTGTTGATTTCCAAAACAAAAATACAGTTGATTTATTAAGAAGCCCTGTTACAGGTAACAAAGTTTTCTCCTCATCTACCCCTGTTGAAGGTACTTATTTAATTACATTGTATGAATATGCAAAAAATTCTGCCTTAACAACAGTGCAAAGCTTTAAAAAGACAATATATACATTTATTGGTTTAGGATTACTTACAGTTATTGCAGGTATTTTAGCAATAATTTGGTATATGCTTGGTCAACGTAACCGTCATAGAGTAAAAACTCAGGAGCAAGCAATAAATGCATTAGTTCGCACAGTAGAAATTAGAGATCCATACCTTTCTGGTCATCATCAACGGGTTGCAAATCTTGCAATTAAGCTTTCTAATAAAATGCGTATGCCTGTTAAAGATAGATCAACTCTTTATTATGCAGCCCTACTTTCTGGTGTTGGTAAAATTTTCGTACCACAAAATATCCTAAGAAAACCAGGCAAGCTTACATCAGAAGAACGTGCAGCAATGGAAGGTCATGTTAATCATGCTATTAATATTTTAGGTGATATTGATTTTGAATTTCCAATTGCTGATGTTATTAAGCAAATGTATGAACGTTATGATGGTAGCGGGTATCCAAATAAAATAAGTGGTGAAAAAATAAATAAACTATCTAGGTTATTGTGTATTTGTGATGTATTTTCAGCTTTAACATCACCCCGTTCATATCGTACTCGTAAATCAGATAGAGAAGCACTAGATTTAATGCTAGGAGAAAAGCATAAATATGATGTTGTTATGCTAACTGCATTAAAAAACCTATATAAAGAAGAAAGCCAAGAGTAATCTATTACTTTTATAGTGCAATTACTTGGCTACATGTTTCTTAGAATTATGCCATTCTGTTGCAAGATTTTGCGCCTGTTCAATTTGCTCTAGAGTCATAGTTTTTTCAATAGATTTTCTATTTTCTAAAGCTTCTTCATTACCAGAAACACTAGCAATATTAAACCACATATGAGCCCTTACAATATCTTTATTAAAACCTTTTCCCCACAAATAAAAAGATGCAGTTTTTAATTGCGCTTCAATATCACCATTTTCTGCTCTTTTTCTGTACCAGTTAGCAGTATGTTTAATAAATTTTGGCTGAGAAAGCATACTAAGTGCATCTTCATCACCATTTTCTGCAGCCTTAGATATCCATTTAAATGATTTTTCTATATCTTTACTTACGCCTTCAACTCCTTGAAAATAAATAACACCTAAATTATATTGCGCAGTAGAATCACCATTATTAGCTGCTAAAGTATACCACTTAACCGCTTCTTTATTATCAACCTTAACCCCTTTACCCTCACTATAAATAACCCCAAGGTTATATTGAGCAACATGATTATTCTGCTCAGCAGATTTAATATACCAGTTTAATGATTCAGTATAATTTTGAGCAACTCCCCTTCCTTCTCCATATAAAATAGCAAGCTCTAGCTGAGAATCGGCATCACCAGCATTAGCAGCCATAGAGTACCATTTAAAAGCTTCTTTAAAATTATTTTCAATAGTTATTTCTTCTTCACTATCTTTTTCTTTGTAGGTATAACCACCTTCAGTAGTAAATATTAAACCCAAGTTATACATTGCATCTATGTTACCATTGTTGGCTTCTTTCATATAGCCATCAATATCAGTAACTTCTGCGGTATCTTCTACTTCTATTACTTCTTCTATGTATTCATCTTGTTCTTGTTTATGCTCCTCTGGAGTAAAAGTTACATTATTATCCATAGCTTGATTATCCATAATATTAGGATCCATCATCATTTGGTCTGGCATTTGCTGGTTATTTTCCATAGCAGTAATACCATTCATTCCCATACCAAATGGAGATTTTTGATGTTCATTTGCATAGCCACTATATGATGTAGTTGTAAGTAAAATAGAACTTATTAATAGAACAGATGTTTTTTTCAATTTTTATTACTCTTTTTATTATTAAATATAATTAGTAATTATATACTATTTATTCCCTAAAAGAATAGATAATATTTTAGAAATTTCATCTTTTTGCTTGTTTCTGTGTAACACCATATCAACCATACCATGATCACATAAATACTCAGCAGTTTGAAAACCTTCTGGTAATGTTTCACCAATTGTTTGTTTTATAACTCTTTGTCCTGCAAAACCAATTAAGCACTTAGGTTCAGCCATGTTAATATCACCAAGCATAGCAAAAGATGCAGTTACCCCACCAGTAGTAGGATTAGTTAATAAAACTAAGTAAGGCAACCCTGCTTCTTTAATTTTTTGAATAGCAGCAGTACTACGTACCATTTGCATCAAGGATAAAATTCCCTCTTGCATTCTAGCACCACCAGATGCAGGTATAACAAGTAATGGTAAGTTTTTTTCTAGTGCTATTTCAGCAGATTTAACTAATGCTTCACCAACAAAAGACCCCATAGAACCAGCCATAAAAGAAAAATCAAAAGCACAAACAACAAGTTTTTGTTTATTAATAGATGCTGTCACAGCTTTAAATGCATCTTTGTTTGAGCTTTTTTTCTTGGCATCTTTTAGCCTATCTGTATAGCGTTTTTTATCTTTGAATTTTAATGGATCAACTTTGGGTTCAGGAACATCAATATCTTTTATACTGTTCTTATCAAGTAAATAATTAAATCTATTTTCTAATGAAATTGGCAGATGATATTCACATTTTGGGCATGTATAAATATTTTCCACCAAGTCTTCTTGGTAGATCATTTCACCACATTCTGGGCATTTTTGCCAAATATCAGCACTCACACCTCGTCTAGTGCGTGTTGCAATTCTTGGTCTTACAATATCTTTTAACCAGCTCATATACGCAATATGGCATATTTTTAATATTTTGGATAGTGGATTTATAAAAAAATTGCAGTGTGCCGATAAGCCGGGTTTTGTCGTGGATCGTTATTCATCTAGACTTTGCATTACTACAAAGTTCAAGCAATCTACCCGCTCTCTGGCAATAAGTTAAACTTATTTAACTGCGGGAACAGTATCCGAGAGCCTATTTGATTTTGCACCGAATGGGGTTTACCATCGCCGTGATTGTTACCAATTCACGCGGTGAGCTCTTACCTCACCTTTTCACCTTTTCTCAAACCTGAGTTTAAGTAGTATACTTTCTGCTGCACTTTCCGTCATGCTTTCACATTCCCAGACGTTATCTGGCATTCTTCCCTATGGTGCCCGGACTTTCCTCGAAGTTTAAAAACCTCGCAACGACCTAGCACACTGCAATTCTTGTTATAACTTAAAAATAAATTAATTGCTATTTTTCTTTTTTAGGTAATCAAAAGCAATATTTAACTGTTGAATTTTTTCTTCACCTTTTTTTATTTCTTTTTCGCTTTTACCTTGTCCTCTTAATAAATCTGGATGATACTTACGAATTAACTTTTTATAAGCTATTTTAATTTCTTTTTGGCTAGTATTTTCC
>JALTLI010000140.1 GCA_027005635.1 Alphaproteobacteria bacterium | reverse complement strand
GTTAAAGCACTTTGTAAACGAAACATTAAGCCAGCATCAATAACTACTTGTAATGTTTCTCCGCCAACTGTAACAGTTGCACCTTCCATACTTGTTGCCAAGCCAAAACCTTGAGAAAAAGCCAAAACAACAGTTAAATAACGAGTATATTGGTTAATTTTTCTGCGCCCTGCTTCACCTTCTTTTTTCAAATCTTTTAAAGAAGTATAAGTTGAACTAAGCAATTGAATAATAATAGATGCAGTAATATACGGCATAATGTTCAAGGCAAAAATTGTCATACGAGAAAAAGCACCACCAGAGAACATATTTAACATTCCCAAAATACCTTGTTGTAATCTATCTTGATAACTAGCTAAAGCTACAGCATCAATACCTGGTAAAGGGATATGCGTACCTAAACGGTAAACAACAAGTGCCATTAGCACAAATAAAATGCGTTTTCTTAAGTCTTTTGATCCTGCAAGCATACCTGCAATTTCATTTCTATTACCTAGTGCGGATGACATTTATATTCTCCAGTATTTTTTATATTTTATTAATACATGAAAATGCAACTGTACTAAATAATACAGCTACACATCATGTTAAACAGTGACTACTTAGCTTCTTTAGCTAAAGCGTCTCTGTAAGCATTTTTAAGTGGTGCAGGTGTATTATCTAGAATAGTTAATTTACCACCAGCTTTTTTCACTTTTTCAACGGCAGATTTTGAAGCATGTGCTGCATCAATAGTAAGTTTAACTGTTATTTCACCATTACCTAAAACTTTTAAGCCATCATGAGCTTTTTTAGTGTAACCAATTTCTTGTAGCTTTTCGATAGAAACAGTATCTTTTTCAGATAAGCGTTTTGTATCTACTAAGCGCTGTAAATCACCAACGTTGATGATTGTGTAATTAGTTGTGAAGTTTTTGTTGTTGAATCCACGCATAGGTAATCTGCGGTATAAAGGAGACTGACCACCTTCAAAACCGATTTTTACTTTACCACCAGAACGTGCCCCTAAACCTTTTTGACCACGGCTTGATGTTTTACCACGTCCAGAACCAATACCGCGACCAACGCGAGTTCTTTCTTTACGTGCACCTGAATTATCTTGAATTTCATTTAGTCTCATAGACTCGGTTTCCCTTCTTTAATAATACTAATATTTGTATTATTTGAGCGATCTTTTACTTTAATTGAACTTTCGCGGTACTCGTGTACTTAGTGTACACTGCGCTTTCACGATTTCAATAAAAGTAAAACCTCATCTCAAAGTAATCTCAAATCTTAATATTATTCAAAATCACACTGCCAAGGCGTAATTTTTATTAATACTTACCCGCAAAACACGGAACTTATCGGCTTTATACTACATTTTATAAAAATGTACAATAGTTTATGTAATTTTAACTGTTAATTAAGGAATAATCGCCAGAGGCTACGCGGAGCGTGGGAAATCCAACGGGGGGCCCTGTACCCCAGTTGGCCTCCGGCCAATATCCCCACGCTCCGCGATATATTCCGTATTACTGCTGGATATTATTTATTTTAGCTACTAGAGATCACGAATAGCTAACTTTTCTAGCAAATTAATGCCACAAGTGGCAAATTTGAGAAAGATTGCTTCCGAGATGACAATTTAGCCAAAAAAAATCCCGACCTAAATCGAGATTTTTTATGCAGTAAACAAAATTACTTACTTAGCGTCAACAACCTCTACTAAGTGACTAATTTTAGCAATCATACCACGAACACAAGGAGTATCCTCAAGTTCACGTACTCTGCCAATTTTATTTAAGCCTAAGCCTTTAAGCGTTGCTAGTTGATCCTTTTTACGACCAATTGCACTACCAGTTTGCTTAACTGTAACAGTTGCCCCAGTTTTCTTTTTAGCCATTATCTAATCCTCTTTTTTAGTAGTTTTAGTTTCAGCTTTAGTAGCTACTTTAGCTTCATCTTTAATAGCTTCTTTTTTGCTTTCAACTTTAATAGCTGGCTTTGCTTCTTTTTTAGCTTCTACTTTCTTAGCATCTTTTTTAGGAGCTGCTTTTTTCTTAGGAGCTGCTTTTTTAGGAGCAGGTTTCGCTGTTTTCTTAGGTTCAACCGGAGTAGCAGGTGCCATTAAATCAGGAGTCATTCTATTTTCACGCATTTCAGCAACTTTTAAACCACGTTTTGCTGCAACAGCACGAGGTGTTTCAAGTTTTTGGAACGCATCAAATGTAGCACGAATCATGTTATATGGGTTACGGGATCCCAGTGATTTTGCAACCACATCATGAATACCCATAGCTTCAAATACCGCCCTCATTGGTCCACCAGCAATAATACCAGTACCAGGTTGAGCAGGACGAAGTACCACACGAGATGCACCAAAGTGACCTTTAATATCGTGGTGAACAGTTCTGCCTTCACGCATTGGTACACGCATCATTGTTCTTTTTGCTTCGTCTGTTGCTTTACGCACTGCTTCAGGAACTTCTTGTGCTTTACCACTTCCCCAGCCAACACGACCACCTTCATCACCAACAACTACAATAGCTGAGAAAGAGAAACGACGTCCACCTTTTACAACTTTTGATACACGGTTTACCTGAACTAATTTATCAACAAATTCAGAATTTCTATCTTGTTGTCCAAATGCCATTTTTTAAAACTCCAATCCACTATTACGTGCTGCATCGCCTAGGGCTTTCACTCTACCTTGGTAAGGGAAGCCACCACGATCAAACATTACTTTTTTAATACCAGCAGATTTTGCTTTTTTAGCAAGATCATCACCAACTTTTTTTGCAGCTTCTATGTTAGAACCTGTTTTTAAGCCTTTTGCTACAGTTTTATCTTTTGTAGAAGAGGCCACTAGAGTTTCACCCTTTACATCATCAATAATTTGAGCGTAAATTTCTGTGTTACTTCTAAATACACTTAAACGAAGAGTACCTGTTTCAGCCACAGTGCGTAGCTTATGACGAGTACGACTTGCACGTTTTTTTAATCTATCTTGTCTAGTTTTCATGATTATTTTTTCTTACCTTCCTTCATAACAACATGTTCGTCTGCGTAACGAATACCTTTACCTTTGTAAGGCTCAGGAGGACGTACTTTACGTACATTTGCTGCAAATTGACCTACAAGCTGTTTATCGTAACCTGTAATAACAATTTCAGTGTTATCATTTACTGCAACTTTTAAATTTGCAGGAACTTCCAGTTTAACAGGGTGGCTAAAACCAGCTTGGATATCTAGTTTGTTACCTTCCATTTTAGCACGATAACCAACACCAATCATTTTTAGCTTTTTCTCAAAACCTTTGCTTACACCTTCAACCATATTGGCTGTTAATGCACGGCTTAAGCCCCATAAAGCTTGCGCTTCTTTATTTTCACGAATCATTTCAAAAGAAACAAGATTATCATTTACTGTTGCTTTAATATCGTGTGGGATATCCCAATTTAATTCACCAAGCTTGCCCTTAACAGACATAGCACGACCAGCCATAGTAACCGTAACTCCTTCTGGAATTGTTACTGGATTTTTTCCTATTCTTGACATTTTATATAGCCCTTCCTAACTCTAAAATACTTTGCAAAGCAGTTCACCACCAAGGTTTTGCTTACGAGCTTCCGCATCAGATAGCACTCCTTTTGATGTTGAAACGATTGCAATACCCAAACCAGAATGAATCATTGGAATATCTTTACAAGATACATATTCACGCAGTCCTGGACGAGATAAACGGCTAATTTCACTAATAACAGGTTTGTTATCATTATATTTTAGCTCTACATCAAATGCAGGATGTTTACCATCTGTTGTTTCTGTGTACCCAGCAATGTAACCTTCTGCGGTTAGCACGTCTAGGATTGCTTTTTTAATACCAGATGCTGGTACCATAACGGAAGTTTTAATAACTCTTTGGCCGTTACGGATACGTGTTAGCATATCTGAAATTGGATCTGTCATAGTCATAATATATGCTCCTTACCAGCTTGATTTTGTCACACCAGGAAGATCACCACTTGAGGCAAGTTCCCTGAATTTAATACGACACATTTTAAATTTACGATATACACCTTTTGGGCGACCAGTGATTTCACAACGGTTTACCAAACGTGTTTTTCCACCATTACGATTCATTTTGTTTAATGTATCGCGGGCTTCCATTTTTTCTGCAAAAGATGAACTTTCAGCAGATATAATTTTTTTCAATGCCTGACGTTTATCATGGTCTCTTGCAACAACAGCTTCACGCTTAATGTTACGATAAATTACACTTTTTCTAGCCATTATGCATTCTCCTTATGTTGACCTTTAAACGGCATACCAAAACCAGCAAGTAAAGCTCTACCTTCAGCTGGTGTTTTAGCAGTTGTACAAATAGTAATATTCATCCCACGAATTTTATCAATTTTATCAAAATCAATTTCTTGGAAAATGATTTGTTCTGTAAGACCCATATTATAGTTACCAAATCTATCAAAAGATTTAGGTGAAACACCTTCAAAATCACGTACACGAGGAAGAGCAATTGTAATAAATCTGTCTAAAAATTCATACATATTATCACCACGCAAAGTAACAGAACAACCAATCGGCATACCTTCACGAACTTTAAAAGCCGCAATAGATTTTTTTGCTTTATTGATAGTAGGTTTCTGACCACTAATAAGAGTAAGATCTTCCAAAGCACCATTTAATGCTTTTTTATCAGTAACTGCTTCACTTACACCCATGTTTAACACAATTTTAGTTAACTTTGGTGCTTGCATTATATTTTTGTATGAAAACTCTTTCATCAAAGATGCTTTGATAGAGCTATTATACAATTCTTGAAATCTTGTTTGCATATTATTTACCCTCAATCACTTCGCCGCTTTTTTTAGCAAAGCGTACTTTGTTACCATCAACAGTTTTGTAACCAACTCTAGTTGGCTTACCGTCTTTAGGATCAGCCATCATAACATTAGAAACATGTAATGACATTGGTTTCATAATGATACCAGGTTCTTGTGTCATTGATGCTTTCATGTGGCGCTTAGCAATATTGATACCATCAACTATTACCCTATCTTTAGCTGTAATTACTTTAGTAATTTTACCTGTTTTGCCTTTATCTTTACCAGCAATAACAACAACTTCATCACCTTTTTTTAGTGGACTATTTAATGTAGCCATTTTATAATACCTCCGGTGCTAGAGAAACAATTTTCATAAAGTTTTTAGCACGTAATTCACGAGCAACAGGTCCGAAAATACGAGTACCTATAGGCTCATTTTTGTTATCAATAATAACAGCAGCGTTTTTATCAAAGCGAATTACTGTACCATCTTTACGGATAGTTTCCTTAGATGTACGTACAACAACAGCTTTCGCTACTTCACCTTTTTTCACTTTACCGCGAGGAATAGCATCTTTGATACTAACCACGATAATATCACCAATACGTGCGTAACGGCGTTTTGAACCACCTAGCACTTTAATACACTGGACTTTACGAGCACCAGAGTTATCAGCAACTTCAAGTTTACTTTCTACCTGAATCATTTATTTTCCCTCCGTAGAAGTTATAACTTCCCAACGTTTCATTTTAGAAATAGGCATACATTCTTGAATTTTAACCGTATCCCCTTCCTTAAATGAGTTAGTTTCATCGTGGGCGTGGTACTTTTTGCTTTTACGGATAGTCTTAGAGTAAAGGCTATGTTTAAAAGCACGATCCACACGTACAACAACTGTTTTATCAGTTTTATCACTAACAACAGTTCCTCTTAATACACGTTTCGGCATTTTACTATTCCTTAATTTTTAGCTTGTGCTGTTGCACGAGCTGTTTGTTCCGTTTTCATACGAGCTACATCTTTACGTAATTCACGTGAACGGTTTGGGTTTTCAAGTGTACCTGCTGCTTTTTGAAAGCGTAGGTTCATTTGTTCTTTACGAGCATCTAGAATATTTTTTTCTAGATTATCATCACTTAATTTTTTAACTTCTGTATATTTCATTTTTTACTACCTTGCGTGACGCGTTACTACGCTTGTTTTAACTGGTAATTTCATAGCTGCAAGTCTCATTGCCTCTCTTGCTCTATCTTCTGGTATACCAGCAATTTCATACATAACACGACCTGGTTTGATACGTGCCACCCAAAATTCTGGTGAACCTTTACCTTTACCCATACGAACTTCAGCAGGCTTTTTAGATACAGGTACATCTGGAAAAATACGTATCCAAATACGTCCACCACGAGACACATAACGAGTCATCGCACGACGAGCTGCCTCTATTTGGCGAGATGTAACTCTACCAGGTTCAAGTGCTTTCAAGCCATATTCACCGAAATTAACATCGGTGCCACCTTTAGCTAATCCATGGATACGCCCTTTATGAGCCTTCCTGAATTTTGTTTTCTTTGGTTGTAACATAATTACTATTCCTCAAATTTCAAGTACTAAAGTTAAGAAACTTTATTTTCTACTTTTGTTTCTGTTTCAAAACCATATTTTTCACCATGGTTAATCCAAACTTTAACACCTATTATTCCATAAGTTGTTAAGGCTTCTGCAAATCCGTAATCAATATCTGCACGTAATGTGTGTAAAGGAACAGCGCCTTCTAGGTACCATTCTTCACGGGCAATTTCTGCACCAGCTAAACGACCTGCACAGGCAATACGAATACCTTTAGCACCATTCATCATAGCATTAGAAACAGCACGCTTCATTGCTCTTCTAGATGCAATACGACGTTCAATTTGTGAAGCACAGTTTTCTGCCACTAATTGAGCATCAATATCTGGCTTACGAATTTCAATGATATTAAGGTGAACTTCTGATGAACTAATTTTTTGAATTTCTTTGCGAAGAAATTCAATATCTGCACCTTTTTTACCAATAATCACACCAGGGCGAGCAGTGTGAATAAACACACGACACTTACTTGAAGGGCGTTCAATAACTACTTTAGAAACACCTGCATTTTTTAAACGCTTTTTCAAGAAATCACGAATATCTCTATCTTCTTTTAAAAGCTCTGCGTAATTAGTGCCTTCAGCATACCAGCAACTACTCCAAGTACGATTAATACCTAAACGAAAACCTATCGGGTTTACTTTTTGTCCCATATTATGCAGCTCCTTCTTCATTTGTTTGTTCGGCAACAACAATTGTCATGTGGCAACGCGGCTTTAAAATTTTCGCTGCACGTCCGCGAGCACGAGCTCTAAAACGTTTAAGAACGATACTTTTATCTGCAACTGCATTCTTAACAATTAAGTTATCAACATTTAAGTTGTGGTTATTTTCTGCATTAGCGATAGCTGATTCAAGCAGTGCTTTAACTTCTGTTGCTGCACCTTTACGGCAAAAAGTAAGTTCACTTAAAGCATCTTCAACATGTTTACCTCTAATTAAATCCATAACTAGGCGAGCTTTCTGGGCGCTACCTTTAATAGACATTAACTTAGCCTGAGCTTCGTTATCTGCTAATCTTCTAGCTTGTTTTTGCTTTGACATAATAACTCCCTATTTACTAGCTTTTTTATCTGCGCCATAACCGTAATAAGTACGAGTTGGTGCAAATTCACCAAGTTTGTGGCCAACCATATTATCGGTTACCAAAACTGGTACAAATTTATGTCCGTTATGCACAGCAAATGTAGTTCCTACAAATTCTGGCATAATTGTGCTTCTACGTGACCAAGTTTTTATCACTTGTTTACGTGTTTCATTCGCAGCTTTTTCTACCTTAGACATAAGGTGATGATCAACGAATGGTCCTTTTTTAACTGAACGTGGCATTTATTTACCTCTCCTTATTTCTTGTATCTACGGCGGATTATCATGCTGTTAGAAGGTTTAGCCTTCTTACGAGTACGAGCACCCTTAGTTGGTTTACCCCAAGGTGAAACTGGATGACGACCACCACTAGTTTTACCTTCACCACCACCGTGTGGGTGATCTACTGGGTTCATTACTACACCACGAACGGTAGGCTTAACACCCATCCAACGTTTACGACCAGCTTTACCGATTTTAGTGTTTGAATGATCTTGGTTAGAAACAGTACCAATTGTTGCCATACAACTTTCATGAACTAAACGAAGTTCTCCTGATGCTAACTTAATTTGAGCATAAGCACCATCTTTACCAGCTACTTGAGCGTAACCTCCAGCACTACGTGCCATTTGAGCACCTCTGCCTGGTTTCAATTCAACATTATGAATAATTGTACCAATTGGAATACTTTTTAGTGGCATTGCATTACCAGGAAGTATATCTACTTTTTGACCAGCAATAATTTTATCACCTTCTTTGATACGCTGTGGTGCAATAATATATGCTACTTCACCATCTGTGTAACGAATTAGTGCAATAAAAGCTGTACGGTTTGGATCATATTCCAAACGTTCAACAGTTGCTTCCATATCCCATTTATTGCGTTTAAAATCAATTATACGATATTTACGCTTGTGTCCACCACCAATGTGACGGGTTGTAATACGACCTGTGTTATTACGTCCACCAGTTCTTTTTAGTGGGCGTAGTAAGCTCTTCTCTGGACCGTCTTTTGAAAGTTCGCTTCTATCAATAGATACAAGTGAACGACGACCTGGGGAAGTTGGTTTATAGTTAATTAAAGCCATTTATTTTTCTCCAAACTTTTTACTTACAGACCTGCTGAAATATCGAT
Organism: Alphaproteobacteria bacterium; assembly: GCA_027005635.1. GTDB lineage: Bacteria > Pseudomonadota > Alphaproteobacteria > UBA2136 > JALTLI01 > JALTLI01. The sequence goes on along the minus strand of JALTLI010000140.1, from coordinate 4,490 downwards.
ACTGTTACCTTCTTTTAGGCTAACGTATGCGAGTTTCATATCACTGCGGCGTCCTACAACCCCACCAGCACGTCCTCTGTTTTTACCCTTACGAACCAAAGTATTCACCTTATTAACTTGCACTTTATAAAGTGTTTCGATTGCGTTGCGAATTTCTGTTTTAGTTGCATCACTTGCTACTTCAAAAGTAGTAACGTTGTGTTCTGCAACCTGAGTAGATTTTTCTGTTACGATTGGACGTACAAGAACATTGTATGTACGTTCAGTTGCTTGTGCTTTAGTAGCCATTATTTAGTCTCCTTTTTAGCAGGTGCTTTTTTAGCCGGAGTTTTTTTAGCTGGAGTTTTTTTAACTTCAACTTCTTCACCAGTTAAACGAGCTTGCAACATTGTTAAAGCTTGTTGCGTAACAATTAATTTTTCTGCACGTAGAATATCGTAAACATTTGCACCTTCTGTTGGAACAACCTTCATATGAGGGATATTACCAACTGCACGGTCAAAGTTTTCTTCCATTGAATCCACGATAAATAAAGCACTTTTAACATTCAGTTTAGCAAGCTTAGCTACTAAATCTTTAGTTTTATGTGTTTTAGTTTTTGCACTTTCAATAATAATTAAATCTTTTTCAACTACTTTAGAAGAAAGAGCTGTACTTACTGCAAGTTTACGCACTTTTTTAGGCATACTTATGTTATGAGTACGAGGAGTTGGGCCAAAAGCAGCACCACCACCACGGAATAAGTTTACACTTCTTGCGCCATGCCTAGCATTACCCGTACCTTTTTGTGCATAGCACTTTGTTTTAGTTAATTTAACTTCACCACGATTTTTAACATCATGTGTACCTTGTTGCATTTTGCTTTGTTGGTACATTACTGCACGGTGTAACAAATCCTTACGCACTTCAGAAGTGAAAACACTAGGTAAATCAGCGGTACCTGTTTTCTTACCATCTAAATTAATGATATCCATTTTTATTTCCCCTTACTGAGCTGGCTTAGGAGCTGGTTTTTTAACTGCATCAAAAACACTTACTACAGAGTTTTTAGATCCAGGAACAGCACCTTTAACCAAAATTAAATTATTTTCCAAATCAATACTTACAACTTTTAAGTTTTGCATTGTACGTTGACGAGCCCCCATATGACCAGCCATTTTTTTGTTTTTAAACACACGACCAGGATCTTGACATTGACCAGTAGAACCATGTGAACGGTGAGAAATTGATACACCGTGAGTAGCACGTAAACCACCAAAATTATGACGCTTCATAGCACCAGCAAAACCTTTACCAACAGTAACACCAGTAACATCTACCCATTGACCTTCACTAAAAGTATCAACTTTAAGTTCTGTACCAGCTTCCATTAGGTTTTCTTCATCAACTCTAAATTCAGCTAGGTATTGTTTAGGCTCTACTTTTGCCTTTGCAAAATGACCAGCCAAAGACTTAGTTACCCGGCTAGCTTTTTTGTTACCCATACCAATTTGAACAGCATTATAGCCATCTGATTCAGTTGTTTTTTTCTGTGTAACCTGACAATTCTCAACTTCAAGAACTGTTACAGGTATATGACGACCGTTTTCATCAAAAACACGTGTCATTCCTACTTTTTTAGCAAGTAATCCGCTTCTTTTCATGATTACCTCCTACAACTTAATTTGAACATCAACGCCAGCACCTAAATCGATCTTCATAAGAGCATCAATTGTTTGTGGAGTTGGTTCAATAATTTCTAAAAAGCGCTTGTGAGTACGAATTTCAAATTGTTCACGTGATTTTTTATTAACGTGAGGACTACGCAATACACAATACTTATTAATATTTGTTGGTAAAGGAATAGGACCAAGCACTTTTGCGCCTGTGCGTTTTGCTGTATCTACAATTTCCATAGTAGATTTATCAATCGCACGGTGATCATACGCCTTTAAGCGAATTTTGATATTTTGTGTTACTTCTGACATAACTTTTCTTTCTCTGCGGAGCATCCACAGTTTACCTTTTATAGCATTATTTAAACATTTTCAGTTTAAACCCTACATCGGTTAACTTATTTGTGCCTTGGCTCCTTGTTAAAACATTTATTTAGTTACCGTTTCTTTCTCTGCTTATAAATAATAGCCCTAAAACTAAGCCTTATTTATTTGCACCAGATAAAACTGCACTTTAAATAAACAAAATCCTCGCAAACTGCTGAGGAAGATTCGAAATTTTGGTTTTTTGTTTAGGTTTACCTAAAAATTGCACTCTAGTATTTTGTGCCAACCTATTTCGCAACTTTCTCCCTGTTGCATGGATAAAATCCTTTTAATATGCCTTAATTTCTTAAGGTACGAGTGTTGTTTATGCTTTTTTGAGTGGAATGTCAAGAGCTAAACTGTATTTTATTAAAAATAAGTTAAATTAATGAAAATATGATTAACATGAATACTAATCTGGCATAAGTAATAACCGCCAAGTGGGCGGAGAGGATCCAAGGGGCTTCCCCTTGGTTGGCTTGAAAAAAATCAAAGATTTTTTACGAATCAATTAAATTATAAGGGGGATTTTTAAGGGGGCAGAAGCTTGCGACGCAGACGTTGACCGCAGGGAAACGCCCGTAGGAAGAGCGTAGCGAATCAACATATTCCCCTTAAGTATAAAAACGAAGTTTTTACGCCAATGCCAAAGCATTAAGCAGTAAAGCCTAGGCTTTACGAATAAAAAATAAAATTTACTCAAACAAAATAATATTTAAAAGATGTAGAATTGAGATAATATCTTAATTTTAACAGATCATGGGTATCTACCCCTTCTTACCAATTAAAAATTGGAGAAAGGTTGATCCCGAGATGACAGTATTAAAATAAAAAAGGAGTTATTAAACTCCTTTTTTATTTAGCAATTCAGAAAGTAACAGTTACGCAACCTTACCTTCTTTAATCTCAGCTACAACATTATTAGGAGCTTGTTCATAATGAGCAAATTCCATAGTAAAGTTAGCACGTCCTTGAGACATTGAGCGAAGATTAGTAACATAACCAAACATGTTAGCAAGTGGTACTGTCGCACTAATAACTTTAGTACCGAAACGCTCTTCTGTTCCCTTAACTTGTCCACGACGAGAGCTAAGATCACCAATAACATCACCCATGTAATCTTCTGGAGTTGAAACTTCAACATTCATGATAGGTTCAAGAACTACTGCTTTACAAGCAGTTGCTGCCTTACGCACTGCTAAAATACCTGCCATTTTAAATGCCATTTCAGATGAATCCACATCGTGGTAACTACCATCATATAATGTAGCTTTAACATCTACTACAGGGTAGCCTGCAACCATACCATTTTTAAGGGCTTCTTGAATACCAGCATCAACAGATGAAATATATTCACGTGGCACAACACCACCAACGATTTTATTAACAAATTCGTAACCTGCACCAAGTTCGTTAGGTTCAAACTTAACCCAAACATGACCGTATTGACCACGTCCACCAGATTGCTTAACGTGTTTACCTTCACATTCAGCAGCTTGGCTAATAGTTTCACGGTAAGCAACTTGTGGCGCACCAGTTGAACAATCAACTTTAAATTCACGGCGTAATCTATCCACCATAATATCTAAGTGAAGTTCACCCACACCAGCAATAATAGTTTGACCAGATTCTTCATCTGTATTTACACGGAAAGATGGATCTTCTTGAACTAACTTACCTAATGCAAGAGCCATTTTTTCTTGAGCATCTTTGGTTTTAGGTTCAATAGCCATAGAAATAACAGGTTCCATTGGAATAATTGTTTCTAGAACTACAGTTGATTTTTCTGCTGCAATTGTATCACCAGTTGTTGTATCTTTAAGACCAACAACAGCACCAATTTCACCTGCACGAAGTTCTTGAACTTCTTCACGGTCATTAGCGTGCATTTTAACAATTCTACCAATACGTTCTTTTTTACCAGTAACAGTATTTGTAACATAAGAACCGCTAGAAATAACCCCAGAATAAACACGTATAAATGTTAAACGGCCAACAAATGGATCTGTTGCAATTTTAAATGCAAGTGATGCCATTGGTGCTTCATCAGAAATTTCAAGTTTAATTTCTTCACCTGTTTTACTATCTGTTGCAATAAGTTTAGCTTCTGCAACTTCAGTAGGAGCTGGTAAGTAATCAATTACACAATCAAGAAGCGTTTGAACACCTTTGTTTTTAAACGCTGTACCACAAAGAACAGGGAAAATAGCCATATCAAGTGTTGCCTTACGAATAAGTTTTTTAAGCGTTGCTTCATCTGGCTCATTACCTTCAAGGTAAGCTTCCATTGCTGCATCATCTTGTTCAACTACCGCTTCAATTAGTTCGCTACGTGCTTCTTCTGCACCAGCTAATAATTCAGCAGGAATATCTTGTACTTCATAATCAGCACCCATAGTCTCATCATTCCAGATAATAGCTTTCATGGTTACAAGATCAATAATACCTTTAAAATCTTCTTCTGCACCA
>JALTLI010000139.1 GCA_027005635.1 Alphaproteobacteria bacterium | reverse complement strand
GGAAATACAATAGCATTTGATTTAACATTTGCTACAGCGGGAAAAGCGTTATTTATTGGCATACGAAATGATGGTAATTATTATGGTGAAATTGCTGTTTCAAAATTAATTGAGATTCGTATTCGTGATACATCACCAGATGTATATGTGCGTGTTCGTGAAATTGAAACTGATGATAAGGGAAATGATGTTATTAATAATACATTAATAGATACAGTAGCAGGTGGCGAACTTGGAACAACAAAAACACCGGTAGTTATATCGGATAATAGGGAAAATATATCTGTAAAAATTGGTTCAATGGAACCTGTGATTATTGCTACAAATAGATTTTATGGTGGATCATATTTTTATTTTGGTGGTAATGCTGATTCAAATATCAGAATCAGTAATTTACGGGTATGGTAATAAATATATTTTAATAGGAAGTGATAAATGGCTAAATTACCTTTTACATTTGGTACAGGCATAATAAATAGTAGTAGTGTTAAATTTGCTGTTTATAGCTTTTCAAATTCACCCGTTACTTTAACAGTAGATGGAAGATCCCCACAAGTATTAAATATGATAGGTTTTGGTACTGATGGAATAGGTGGGGCTACTGATTCTTCTGATGTATATCCTGTAGCTTTGTATGTGGCTACAGTTGATATATTAGGATTAAAACAGGAAAGAATTAATTTATCTGTTACGCAGGATGGGATAACCCGTAAGGGTAAAACTAACCCCGATCTGGGTGATGTTGATAGTAAGATAATATTTATTACATGTGATTCTTTTGGATCTTTAACTTTAGGTGTAGGTGCTTGGAAGTCAATCAGAAGGGAAATAGAAGAAGGGAATGTTCAAACAATTATACACACTGATGATCATGGATATACAGGCAGATTAGGAACAAATGATACGGGAACAAACGGAACAGGAAGGTATGCAGGGGAACCCCGTGTAGATTGGACAGAGTATAGTCGGTATCTTGCCTATGCATGTTATCTGGGGTTGATGGAAACTGATCAGGACAATGTAGGATATGTACCAGATTTTAATGAAGAAGATCGTATTTATTGCCGGGAAAATTGCCCAAAATGGGCAAGTGTTGGGGATTGGGAATTAAAAAATAATCCTGCTGAAGATGATACATTAACAGCAGCACAGATTTTAACTGCCAAAAATGCTTTTTTAAATACTGTTGGTGCTACCAATACATATTTAAACATTAATAATAGTGCTGCATGGGTTCAAAGAGTAGGATCATTGGAAGTCATAGCATTAGATAGGTGTTTTTCTTTAACCCCACTAACACTATATTATGATACTGCTACTGAAACTAATAATATTTCAGCTAATAAACTATTAGGTGATGCACAAATAGTAGATATTAAAAATGCATTAGATACTTCCAGCCCTTTTAAAGTGGTGGCTTTGCCTTTAAGCTGTAAACACATTTCTGATGCCAGTTTTAGGTTATCAGAAAAATCTAGTGGATGGTATAATAGCTCATGGTTTGGGGCACAGCAGCCATTACATGATTATACCGCTGATACTTCAGGGGATACTATCAGTTATGTTTCTGAATTTAGATCATTAATGACATCATTAAATGATAGTGTATGTGCAAAAGCACAGGCTTATAATGCCCCGGTAGTGGGGTGGCATGGGGATACACATAGACCTTATGAATATTATTTATATTTTCCACAGGATGAAAATAATGTGGAATTAAATATTTTAGAATGTTCTTCAGGTGCGGTATGTCCTGCTTTCTCACACAGATTACACCCTTTAATAAAGGAAAAATATTATTATAGGGGAACTATTGTAAATTGGCTGGCAGATTGGACAGGGAGGAATCCATATACAATACCAGAAGCAAGGGCTACATATTTATCAATAGAATTAAAGAAACAGGGAAATATGATAATTAATTATATTGAAGCTGATGGTATTTTAAATGGAACTAAAAAACATTCTACTCAAGTAAAAAGACATACTAATTTTGGATTAGGTAAAAATTATAGATTCAGTTCAATATAGAAAGGTTGAAATTATGTCTAGTTTAAGAAGTAGTTATGCAAAGATAACAGGCGCAAAGAGGAAACCATTATGTATTGATCTTACAGAAAATGGTATTTCAAATTTATAAAGGTAGAATAATGAGAAAATTAAAAAATATGGATCTTCAGGAAGCTATGGAATTTACACAACAAAAATTAGATGAAGGCCATAAAACAGATGGGTGTACTTATGCCCCGGATCTGGGTATTAAAAAGTTCTGTGTTATGCATGATATGTTAAGAAGATTCAAGCCAGTTTCGGCATTCCGGGCTGATAATCTATTTTTTCAGGGTATTATTTCAAAGAGCATTTTGTACCTACCCATAGCTATTATCTATTGGGTAGCAGTCAGAGGTTCTTATTTATTGGGATTTTATACTAATTGAACTATAAAAAATGGGGGTAGGTGCTATTAAACAGCCTATATGGGTATCATTACAGCCCTATATATGAAAAAACCCCTTAGAATGGATTACAGGGAGCATAAGCATTCACTTATGAAGCAATGTTCTTATAAGTTTTCTGGTTGTTTTTCTAGCATCTTTTATGCCACAAGTAGTTAATGCATACCCATGGCCTTTAATTGCTTTAACTTCAACTAATACTAAATCAGAATATTTACAAATAGGGGTAATAGAACATTTTAGCTCTATCCCCCCACGCTTTTTAATAACAGCTTTCAAAATTATTTTGCTTTTTTCTTAGCCGCTTTCTTCTTAACTGCTTTCTTCATTGGGGGTTTCTTTTTAACTACTTTCTTTTTAGCCACGGCTTTACCTGTTTTACGAATCAGATATTTTTCTTTCTGTTGCTGTGAAATTTCACCAGATTTACACATAGATGAAGCATAAACCCGTACTACCTGTTCACTGATTTTTGAACCCGGTACTTTTTTAAGCACATCTTTTATAATCCGTGCCATAGTCCAGCCTGATTTAATACCTTTAGTAATGATGGATTTTGCAGTTACTTTTTTTCCAGCCTTTTTAGTAGCCATATTATTTACCTTTAATTTATATCTTCAATTTTAGAAAGTTTAATTATTCCATAACTGGCTTTATAGCTAGTTTTGAAATATTTTTTTACAGATTCACACGCATTGTGATATGTACCTATAACCACATAAGATATATCAAAGCCTATACAAAAAAACCATTTTTTAATCTGATTTTCTTTTATTATGGCTCTAAATTCTGAAGAATTATTTTTAGATAAATATTCATCAGTATCTATTTTTATAGGCATTTTCATTAACCTCATGAATTAATGTAATACAAATATTATATTAAAATAATAAAAAAATCAAATATTTTAAAAGAGTTTTTTAATATTTCTATATTTTACCATTGCATTTAAAAATGTTTCTTCAGTAGCCCCTTTAGATGTAACAGATCTATATATCCCTTCATCTACCGTATTTTCTGCAATTAATAAATGGTTCATTACATGATCATGGTGGTTTCCTTGCCTTTCAGCACGTTTAATAAACTGATCATAGGCTTCCCAATCATGTATCATTGAATACCAGCATACATTATTACATGCTTCCTGAAGATTTAGCCCTAAAGCTGCTGTTCCGGGGTATGCCGCTAATAACTTAATTTTTCCTTTGTTAAATTGTGCTTCTATTTTCAAGGCTTCTTTCATAGAAGTGCCTTTTCCTAATGTCACAATATCCTTTTTAAATCGTTTTTTTAATTGTTTCCAATCATGCTTAAATTTATATCCGATTAATAATGGTTTTCCGTTTAGTTCTTCTATCAGATCTTCAAGGGCATCAAGTTTAGCGGTATGGATAATATGGTATGGTCTGTTATCATTATTTTTATATTGTGGGTTTATTGGATCATCATCATAATAAATAGAACCATTGGCTATCTGCTGACATTTAATAGCTGCTACCCCGCTGGTAGAAGCGTTAATATCTTTATTATCAATTAATGTAAATAGTTCATTTTCAACTTCTTCATAATGTTTACGGGCTTTTCTTGTAAGTTTTATTTTAATTATATTATCTATTCTCTCAGGTAAATCCAAGTAATCAGATCCTTTCATCCTCATAGCAAAAGGGGCTACTTTTTTATAAATAGCTTCAGCACTTTCTTCATTTTTTGGAACCCATTGATTCCATTCTGGCTTTCCTATCTGTTTAAAATAATCATGATGAAAATATTTCTTTACTATCCCAAAAGTCTGCCCTAAATCTACTAAAGCAATTTGGCCTTGAATATTATCTAATCCATTAGGGATGGGTGTACCGGTTAAAATATACCTTCTCATAAAAGCAGGAAGCATTTTTTTTATATTTTTAAACCTCTGGCTACTCATATTTTTAAATTTGGTGGATTCATCTACTACCAGCATATCAAAAGGCCAATTCTTTTTTCTCTTTCCTTTTAATTGAGTTTTTAACCAAGGTAATCCTTCAGGATTAATAACATAAATATCATGCTTTTGTTTAATAGAAATTTCCTTTTTTACTTTCCATTCATTATGTAAAACACATATTGATAGATCACTGAAATTAGACCACTTCTGAACTTCTTTAGGCCATACTAAAAAACATGGGCGTAAGGGTGCTACTATCAGCATAGATTTTACAAGGCCAGCATGTTTCAAAATTTTAAATAACATTAATATTATTGAAGTTTTACCTAAGCCCGGATCTAAAAAATAGGCTAAGTATTTTTGAATAGTACCCCGTGCAATGGCTTTAAGTTGATATTTATGGGGGTTCCATTTCTTTGATAAAGATCTTATACGCCGCTTCTTTACTGGTACAAACATATACTTTAAATCCTAATCTGTTTAAAAGTTTTTTCCACTTTATTTGTGGTGGATCTAAATCTTTTCCCGGTACTTTAAATTCTATAAAGAAACATTTTCCATTTCCAAGTATTGTTCTATCAGGGAAACCCCTACCAGCAAATAGCACCAATTTTACCGCCATTGCTGAATAAGGGCTATTCTCAACCAGTGAAACAAAATCATTTTCTATTTTTGTTTCAGGGTTCATTAAACATTCATTTCAGCTTTAATAGCCGGTTCGTGATTATAGCCTTCAATAATAAAATGTTCTGGCTGATAATCTTCTAGGGCACAGTTAGAATTCAGTTCAGAACTGATTTTAACAGAAGGTAATTTATGTGGTATTCGGCCTAGATGTTCATTTACCTGATCAAAGTGATTAGAGTAAATATGTGTTGAACCAAAAGAATGGATAAATTTACCGGGGGTGTAACCTGTTTGATGGCACAGGATTAACATCAAAAAAGCATAGGAAGCAATATTATAAGGAACCCCTAAAAACATATCAGCACTACGTTGATATACTTTTAAATTTAATTTTCCTGATGGTGTTATGTTTACCTGAAAAAACATGTGGCATGGTGGTAAACACATGTATTTTAATTCACCCGGATTATAAGCTAATACTACATGCCTTCTACCATACGGATCATTTTTAATGCCTTCAATTAATTCTACTAATTGATCTGTATTTTCCCCAAGTGGATTAGTCCAGTTTCGCCATTGTACCCCATATATCCGGCCTAGAAGTCCATCAGCAATTTCAGGGGAATTTTCAACCATGCTTTTCATAAATTCAGAATTAAGCCAATAGCTTGAATTTGCGTTAGCATTCCATACATTACAGCCTAAAGACTGAAAATCCTGTACATGATGGTAGCCACGGATGAATGCTAGTAATTCACCTATGATAGATTTAACAGCCATTTTTTTAGTGGTGATCAATGGAAAGCCTTCAGCTAAATCATATTCATTTTGTAATCCAAAAAGTTCAATGGTTTCCCCATTTCTACCGGGAACCCTATCACCCCATAGCATTACTTCATTTAACATATCTAAATATTGTCGCATTTTTTCAACCTCTTTTTTCTATTAATTAAAATTTGTTTATAAGAATTTTTTGTAACAGGATTTTTACATTTTTTAATCAATTCTTCTATTTCTTCATTTGAAGTATAATATTCATTCTGTTTTCGTTTATTCATTTCCTATACCTTTTACCTTCCCACCCTTCAGCAGCTACAGGAAGCCCTTCAGCCCAATCAGGAAGCCTACATAGAATTTCTTCATATTCTTGATAGCTTCCAAAATCTTCAGGGACTAATGAAATAGATTCATCATGCACAGTAAATATGGCTTCGTAGCCTTCCTTTTCACCTTCTAACATCCCGTGCCCTGTAATGTCAGCAGATGCCGCCTGTACATAGTTTTCCACTAATGAACCACCATAGGTAGTCTGTCTTTTCCATTTGCGGGTATATGAATCAAAACCCATAAATGATAATTGGCTAATCATCATATCACCACCCCAAGGATTAGGAACCTCTTTAACTTTTGGTAAGTGATAAGCTAATTTTCTTCCTGATGGCAGGCGGCAATATAAAAAATCTTCTTCTACTTTATAAGTAATTTTTCCTTTAGCACATGTAAATCTTTTACCGGGAAACAGAACAGCATTAATAGCCGCTTTTTGAGTTTCACCCCATAATGCTTTTACTTTTTTATATTTTGTTCTGTAGAGTTTTACAGCAGCTTCAGCAAAATGTTTAGTAATAGTTACATCAAATTGATCATAAAGCTGGCTTTTAAATTTAGCCGCACCCATTTGGAAGCCTAATCCTAAAACTGTTTGCTTACCTATAAAGCGTTCCATTTCATCAGCTTTAGTTACTTTCTTTTGATAAATATCACCCGCCATATCACAATAAATATCTTCTTTTCTTCTGAAAATATTTAATGCTTTTTGTTCATCAGCAAACCAAAAAACCAGCCGGGCTTCAATTTGTGCATAGTCAGCCGCTATAAATTTTTGACCTTCAGGGGCTTTAATCATGGTTCTTAATGCTGAACTTAAAACATTCATCACATCACCATATAACATTTCTATGGTATCTGAATCCTGTTTAATTATCAGTTCAGCTATGTATTCATAATCAACCCATTTAGGGAGTGTAGGACGTGCAAAATTATGTGTCTGTAAGCCCCTACCGCCCCATCTACCTGTTTTAGCTATATGGTAGGCTAAGGTTTCATGTACACGCCCATCAGATGAAACACGCTGAAGGGCTGCTGGATATTTTGCTGTGGATGTTTTTGTAGTAGATGCCCTTAATTCAAGAACCCGATAAACATCAGGATCTAATTTTTCCCTCATATTTTTTAATGCACGTTCTAAAGTTTTAGCTTGCATATTCGGTATGTTGCATCCATTATCATTAAGCCAATCTAATACAGCTTCCCTCTGTGATAATTTTTCAAAAGCCCTATTTGTTAATTTTCTTGCTTCCCTATTAGCTTTTCTTTTTGCTTTGCGCTCTAAAGCTATTGCACCTTTACACATTTCAATATCAATAGGTACGCCCCGTGCATTCATTTTTTCAGTAAGTAAAAAAATATTATATTGAAGGGGTGTTAATAGGGGTAAATAATCAACTATTCCCTGTTGTGTTAAAACGTCTATTTCACAATATTTATCAAACCTTAAAAATTCTTCCCAATAATTCCGTGGTTCTTTAAAATGTTCACCTGCTTTTCTGGAAGGATTAGAAAACATATTTATCAGGCGTTTTCCTTCTTTATCTTTCTGAATATCAAGCCCCATTTGTTCACCGGCATCTTCGAGGGATGGCTGGAATGCATGGGTACACGCTACAGCTTGTGTACAGTAAAAGCGTTCTATGGGTAGCTCAGGCCACCCCATTTTAGGAACGGCGCATAAATTCCATATTACAAATTCAAAAAAAGAATGATGGGCACGGATAAACATACCTTTTTTAAGTGCCCTGAATAGTTTTTTAGGTGGTTTATCACCATATAACCATCTATGCGTTTTTCCACCTTCTATAGAATACCTGCATATTAAAACTTCAGTAGATGGATGTTCAGCATAACTCCATGCACCTACAGATTCCTTTGTAACCAGTTTTGCTTCAGATCTGGTTTCAAAATCAAGATCTATAAAGTTTTTAAACTTATCATTATTATCAAAAGGAACAGGGAGCATATTATATTCTTTAATTATTCATTAAAAATCTGATTAGTGCATCTAAAAGATCTGGTTCACCTTGGCATAGAATCCAGAGTATTAGAAAGAAATTGCAAAAGTATTTTATTACTTTATAACCTACTTCACTTTGAGTCATTTTTATTTACCTTTAAAAATTAAAAAAGGGGCACATCCTGTAGCCCCAATATTCCCAGCAAAGGAATTAATCTAAAGCATCTTCCAATGCTTCACCAATTTCAGCGCGTTCATCATCATCAAGTTTTGATGCCGCCCGTGCATTCTTGCAATCAAATTCTTCCAGAATTTCATCAAGGGCTTCAGCATCTTCTTCTTTCAATTCGGCACAGAGTTCTTTAATTTTTTCAGGGGAATAATCATTATCTGAATCGTTTTCATCATCAGGATCTTGATCGCCACTATCACCCCAATCTTCAGAATCAGCAGCTACACCACCATCAAGGCGTTCACCTTCTTTGATAAACATCATATTATTCAGTTCAGCCCGGACACCCTTATTACCATCTTTATCATAACCCTTCATAGTAACAGAGAACCGGAAATAGAAACCTGATACAGCCATTTCAGCACGTTCATCAGGATCTTCAATTAGTTCATTATCCTGATCAACAAGGCCGGGCAGCTTATAGGCTGTAGTGTTCATGAAATAACAGTTTTTATAAACCTTTGGATCTGCTGGTTCAAAAGTACCATCTTTTATTTCTTTATCAGCATCACGCAATGGGTAGCCAAAAGAACGGGAATTTTTAGCCGCTTTTTTACCGAACTTTTTCATACTAGCAGCATTAATAGCTTTATCCAGTTTGGCAATAGTAGCCTTATCACTTTTCTTAATAATGATTTGAGTCCGGCATTTTTTATTACCATTATCATCAGCTTCTAATTGATTCACAAACATGAATGACGAACGGCATACACCTGTTACTACACGGGTGGGATCTTTTTTAGTAGTCATAATTTTTACCTTTTAACTTGTTTTCTATTTACGGGTTTTTCTGATCTTCTGATCTTCTGATCTTCTGATTATTTACTTTATTTGTCATTATCAACAAATTCAGCAAATTCTGTTTTGATGGGTGGCTCAATAGCTTTTCTTCCATCAGTAATAGGGGCAAGTGCAATACCAATTTTTACACGTTCACAAAATTTATCTACAAGGGCTTTAGCTTCTTTTGGTTTATATCCATATTCAGCTTTTAAATAAGATTCCATTTGTGCCGGGCTTTTTATTTTTGGTTCATCATAAGGATTTAATTCGGGATGCAGCCGCTTTAATCTTCTGACAATAGATTTTTCATTTTTATATTGCCTGTTTGAAATACGTTCAACTAATTTAAAATCCGGTAATTCAACTGAACCCGATTCTACAGCAGTTTCCACATAAGCCTGAACTGCATTAAGCCATTTTTCAATTCTTTTTTTATTTGAGACAATTAAATTTGCTTCTTCTATTGTAAGTGTTTGGGGTTCAGCTAATACATCATCGGGGAGGGCAATATCAGAAAATTCTTTTTGTGCTACCATCAAGGCTTGTTCAGCATTGGCTTTACAGATCCCGTTCACCCTACACCACATACACTGTTTTTCACCGGGAATTAATTCAGGGTTATCAGAATTTAATAATTTAACGGCTGGCTTTACTACAGTTCTACCCCATTTCAATAGTTCTTTTACAGATAGGGATTCACTTCTGATAGCACCATCAGTATGAAAAACACGGGGTTGAATTATTGTTAATTTTACTTCTTTAAAATTATATTCATCATTGTGTTTTAATATTGCCCCTAAACCATAGAGCCTAGTTTGTGGATTTCCGGGGGCTTCTACTACTACCCCTTTTCCATGTTTATAATCAGCCACTTCTAATAATCCCTTCACACCTAAAATAGAAGCATCAGCACTACCACCACAATCATCATTTACATAATTTTCTAAAGAATAGCTTTCTTCTAAAAGAAGTGTAGAACCTTCCATTATTGAATGCTGTTCACGGATATAATTAACATAGATTTCCACGGCTTCTATATATTCAGAAGTCATTAATTCTTTAGTTAAATCTATGTGTTCTAATTCAGATTTGTTTAAATATTTTGCTGTGCGTTTTTTACCGATAACTGAAGGGATTGTTTTATTATAAAAATCATTTGGATCAAGCCCCATATCTAAACATATTTCACCTAAAGCATGGGCTACAGTGCCTTCTTCTGTGTATTTATTTCCGGGGCTTTCTTCTGGTATTAGTCCGGCTTCTATTGCCGCTTCAATGGATTTTCGGGAGCCGGGGCAGTTAAGCCATGTGTAGGTATTTGATCCACCTAGAGAATGATGTTTAGCCATTATATATTTCTCTCTCTTTGTTTGCTTTTTAAAGTGTAGCCTGTGCTATTAGACCACAACACAGCTCAACTCACACAGGATGCACAAGCTACACTTTAAAAAGCCCCTTATTTCAAGGGGCTACCCAACCACAGGGATTTATTCACAGACCTCAGCATACAGTTCTTCAAGATCTTCTTGAGAAAGTTTGTTCAGGCCGCGCACAGAGTTGATACCAAAATCTTCAAGGATTTCTTTTGTATCATCTTTTCCGTTTTTCTTACTGAATGCCTGAACAGCAACTTTTACGGCTTCCACAGTTACTTCATCATCTTCACCAGAACCACCAGATTCAGCTTCAGCAATGGCTTCTTGTAATGCTTCACCACAATCCTGAAGATCATCACCTTCCAGCTTTGTAGCTTTTGAAACAGTGGTACAGTTAAATTCAGAAAGCACTTCTTTCACTTTTGCTTTATCTGTCAGATCCAGCAATTTATTACACATTTCTTTAATGCTTTCAGCATTAAATGTTTCTTCAGAAGCCGGTTCTTTATCTTCTTTTTTGCCAGCAGGTTTTTTATCTGTAGTGGTTGTGGCTGAACTTGCCGCCTGTTCTGCTACCTGATCAAGAAAGCCAGCCATAATTTCATCATCAAATTCAATCGTAATCTTAGCCATTTGTTTTTACCTTTTTGGTTGTTAAAAAATAATTTGTTTACAGAATTAAAGTATATACTTTAATTAATTTTATTCAAGTGTTTTTTTTCTCCTTTTTTAAAAATTGTGAACATTCTATATTTTCATTTTTATAACTCGCTACTGTTAATTTTTTATTTTTCAAAAGTCTTATTGCTTCCCATGCTGAAGCAGGAAGTAAATCTATATTAATTGGTGCTTTACATTCAGCCCAGTTATTAAATTTTCTTCTTCCATTTATTACAGTCCATTCAGCATATTCACAGTTTCTACAATTTTTCATATATTAAACCTCTATCCATCTTAATTATGATGGTACATATCCGAAAATTACAAATAATGCCAATATACATAAAATTGATGCAATGGTTTTTAATACTTCAATTATCATTTTTATTATCCCTTCTTTGAATTGCGCCATTGTGTAAATGTGATTCATCAAAAACTTTTAAATATCCTTTTGGGATAGATTTGTTTATTCGGATTGGTTTATAACCAAACAAAAACCAGTTTACAGTATGTTCAGCATTTGATGTTTTTCTTGTTTCAATTACCAGCATTTTTAATACCTCTGGGAAAAATAAATACCTTCTTCCAATTTTAGTAGGGCTTTCCTAAGTGGGCGTATCCCTCTTTTCACCCCTGCATCTACTTTAGTATCTATAGTTTCTTCTAATGCTTTTTTAACAGCTAATGCTTCATGCAAGGTCAATCCTTCATCACCCATTAAATAAACTATTCTATCTGTTTTATTGGGAAATTCAGTTTGATATTCACCCTTTTCAGCATTCCAATATAGTTTTTCACCATCCATTTTTTATCTCTATACGTTTATCATGATTAAAAGTATATACAAAAATATCATGATTGCAAGCCTTTTATGTATATACTATAATAATTTCCCATGAGTAAAAATAAACGGGGTAGACCCCCATTGCCCGCAAGCCTTAAAGCGTCTGAACTGATTCCCGGCTTCAGGGTTACAGTAGACCAGAAAAAGCGTTATAAACAAGCTGCTAAAGCCTGTGGCCTTACTGTGTCAGCATGGTTTAAAGCTATTGCTGATCAGCATTCTTAGCTTCAATTTCTCTTAATTTCAATTCCAGCTTTGCTAGGCTGTTCCATGCTTCATGTGCCATGTGTAACAGGTCAAAATCTGGATCTATATCTTCACCCATAGCAGACTTTAGAAAGTGGCGTAAACCTGCATCAGTATATCTTTCTTTTCCTGTTTCCACTTCCATCCAGCCGTTATCTGAATATTTGGCAGCACCTTTAGTACCTACCTCACAGACTGCCCATAATGCCCTTGCAAAGCCCCCAAGCACTAAGCCCGGCCTTATCTTTCCAGCATCTAATTTAGCACCGGGTTCATGCTGTGCTTTGCCTGATGGATCTGATTCTGTTTTGTGTTCCTGATATTCGGATTCACACTGGTTACAAAATACATTTTCTGGTGTTCCATGTTTACATTCCCCATCCATAGCCATATCAAAACCCCTTTCACATAATGCACAGTGATCATCTATAGGTAGTCCATGTTCACATTTATTTCTATTTTTTTGTGAAATGGTCACAGCATCCACTACATATTCACGCCACCTGTAGTAATATTGATCCACATCTTTTACTTTTTGATCTGAATCAGGATAGGGTGTGGAGCCAAAAACTAAACTATCAGCATTGAATCCATGCTTTTCACATAATTCCTTTGCTAATTTTCTTATTTCTGGATCATTTGATAATTTAATCCAATCTACTTTTTCTGTATTCATTTTATAACCTTTTCATGATTTCTTTTGTTTTTGGTTTACGGGCTGCGTACTTGCGTACAGCATCAGCTTCTTCAGGATGTACCCATACTTTAGCCTGAATTAATCCGGCTTCCTTTCTTCGTGCCACATGATCACGAACATAATCAGCATTAGTTTTTTTATTGGTTTTCATTAATTGTTACCTTCATAAAATGGCATCCATGCCTACCAGCCTTCCTAGATTTTCAGAATTGTTACATTATCAGCATATTGAAGAATATCATCACGGATATTTTTACATTGTGCCATATCACTAAATATGTAGGCTTGACTTTCATTATCTGTAAACTGAACTGATTCAGATCCGGTAGGATGATTGGATACAAAAGCCTTACCACCTGTTGATTTTTTACTACACTGAATTTTAAACATAATTTATCACCTTTTATATTATGGGATCATTCCCAGTTAATTTAGCCCACTATTTTTAAGCTGTTCTTTCGTGGGTTTTAATAATAATTCTACTGGCATTTTACCTGCATTAATTTTTTTATAGCCTGATTCATATTCTAATTCAGCCTGCCCATTCTCTACTGAACAAACCATATAAACAGTGGTATCAGGAAGATCATTTACTACTACAAGATCATCCACTTCAACTTTTTTCATTTTTCTGTTTTTGCTGTACATTTCATTACCCCTTATATTGGTATTCAGTTCCGTAAACATGTGGCTCTTTTCCGGTAGATCTAAAAGATCTGACTATAAGCTGATCAATCCTTTTAGCATTAACTTCAAATATGCTATCTAAAAGCTGTTTTTGTGCTGCTGTTATTTCAATATTTTTCATAGCCTTGTTCCTATGTATTTATGTTTAACTTGGATACAAGTATATATTAGGGGCTAACATAAGTCAACTAAATTTAAACAATTTTTTAAAAAAATTTTGTTTTTCTCTTACTACTAAACTTTTATTTTCCAATTTTTCTTTTACTGTTTTATTTTTCTTGAATTTCTTCCATAGATTATCTGGTATTTCACCAGAATCAAAAGGAAGGATAGTTATTTCTATTTCACCTTCTTTATTTTCATGATGAAATGTTAAAGGGTGGCGGGTGTTGTTTATAATTTCAGTCATTTTATTTACCTTTTATTCAAAATATTACTTGCATTATATTAGGGGCTAACATATAATACTTACATCAGCCGGGATAGTCGGATAATCCGCCCCTGCATGATATTAAATTCTAGCGATTATTGCCCCTACAATAAATGCCAATATTAATAAAACCAGTTCTTCAGGGGTAAGTTGTTCAATACTCATACTTCTATTATCCCATAAACTTCAGAATTATTATTTTTATTAATCATGCCAACTAATATATAGTTTTGTGGTAGTTTTATGCTTATGTTTATTTCTTTAAATATTGAATTTACATCATCACTAGATAAATATCCTATTTCACTATACAAATCATGTACTTTATAGCTAAAATCATCTTTTAAATAATCAATTTCCGTAGCCATTATAAATATTTCATAGTCATGTGGTAAATTAAGTTGTTTTCTTGCTTTCTCATTATTTATTTTACCAAAAATATTCATTTTTTATATTCCTAAATTAAGGGCATCCTTGCCCCGTTAAAATTAAGCTGCTTTTAATTCCTTCATTTTCACAGCCATTTCCCATAAAGCCTTGTTCAGCTTTACGTTTTTATCAATGCTCTTTACAGCCCGTGTGGTGTTTCTTCTATATCGGCCTTTAGCATCCATTTTATGACTGATCAGGCCACCCCGTAAGGCTTTTTCTTGCACTACATTATAGGTAGACCATAAATCACTGCCAGTATCAGCAGAACGCTTAGGGTGTAGGATTTGGCCTATTAATGCATCCTTGGAAGTAACTATTTTAGCTTCCCCTTCTTTGGGTTCAGGTAGCATGTAATCCAAAGCAGCCCCGGCAAAAATTTTCTGTTCTTCCCGGTTTAAGATCACCTCTTGCATAGCTTCTACTTCATTGGTAATTAAGGGAACTTCTTCAAGTACCTGATAAGAGCCTTCTATAACATCTTCAAGGGCGTTTTGATTATGGCGTACAGATACCTTATTAAATGTGCTATCAGCGATTACAATGCCATTAGCACAGGCCATACGGAAGATACCAGCATGAAGAACAAAGGCTGAACTTCTATCATGGCTGTTTGTTAGCAGCAGTTCTACAGCAGAATCACCTACTTTAATATCATCATTTAAACGTCTGAAGCGGATCAGATGTTTAGTAAAATCCGTTTTATCCTTATTCCTTACATTCTTTTGAGTAGCATCCACAGGAAGCCAGCCTTCAGCCCGTAAGCCTTCAATCACGTTAATAGTAGGAACAAAGCCATACTTGCTAGATACTTCATTAAATGGTTGTTCAGCGAATACAGAAGGGGCGTTTTGAAGCATTGCTTCATTAGTTAATTCAACATTGTGGGCATGTGTCATTTCACGGAAATAAGTCATGATATTTTTCTCTCTCTTTTTGTTTAAGGTGTGATCAGTATATGTTAGCCCCTAACTTATGTCAAGGGCTTTTTAAAATTGATTTTAAAAAATATACCATGCTTTTAATTCTAAAAGTGTATTATGTTGTTCATTAGCACGCTCTTCAATCCAATCTAAAAGCATCTTTCTTTGACGTTCAACATCAGAAGAAACCACCCATGAAGAACCACCATTTATATAGAAATTACTAATATCAATGTCACGAGTAATTTCTTTGTCATTGTTCAGTGTGTCTTTCATAATTACTTTGATTTGTTTAGTCATGGCTTTAATCTCTCTCTGTATTTATTTAACTTGAGATAAGTATATATTAGGGGCTAACATAAGTCAACCCCTAATTTTAATTTATTTTAAATTTTTTCTTATTTCCTTTAAGGTAGTAGGTTCAAAATGCAGATCTATTTCTACATTATTAGCCAATAATTCTACTATTGAAATATAGCCCATTTCTATTTCATGGCCTGAAACTAAACCAAAAGCCTGATGTTGTTCTTTTTCAATATCCCTTTCAGTAATATAAAAATCATACCCACCTTTGAAGTAGTGGAGATATGCTACAGCTTCATCCCCTTTACCATCCTGTTCATAGGATTTTGGCATGGTTTCAATAATGTGCTGTAATTGAATCAGTTTATCAGCAAAAAACTTGCCTTCTTCACCTTTAATCAGTGATTTAATCACTTTTGTTTGTTGCTTTGAAATGAAATATGTTAAATTAATCATTACCTTTTCTCTCTGTGTTTGTTTAAGGTGTGATAAGTATATGTTAGGGGCTAACTTATGTCAACCCCTAATCTTAATTTATTTTAAATTTGGGGAACATATTTTACAATTTTTCCTTTATACCATTTGGGGAATAAAACACGTTCTACACTGCCCTTGATATTATGGCCATGAATGGTAGTACCGAAAAAACCGTTTTTTATATATTCACCGTTTACAGTAAACTCTTTACCGTTAATGATAATTGTGTCACCGTGGTTTATATTACTTGCTTTTACTGTTTCTGTTTTCATAGCCTTGTTCCTATGTATTTATGTTTAACTTGGATACAAGTATATATTAGGGGCTAACATAAGTCAAGGGATTTTATTAAAATAATTAAAATTAATTTTATATGGTTTATAGTCATGCAGGGGTGGATTATCGGATAACCCCGCAGCCCATGTATGTATAATATATTAGGGGCTAAGATATGTCAAGGGTTATATTCTAAAATAATCTTTGTTTTTATCTTTTGTTTCTGTGGGGCATTTAATTTATATTCCCAGTTACCTAAATAATAAGCTGGGGTTCTGAATACTTTTTGAATATCCATGTTCAGGGCATTTCCTATAATCACTTCAGCCGGGATATTTAAAAGTGATAATTGAATGAAGCACATATAAGCCGCCACATAATCCTTATCTATACAGCTCACAAATAGTTTCTGCTGATAGTTTATATCATTGTCAAGCATTGTATTAGCAAAAGCAATAACCATTCCACCAGCACCACAGGCAGGCTCATGGACAGTTATGAACTCTTTGTCTTTTGATTTTTTTATATCATCAGAATAAGTAAGATCCGAGCATATTTTAGATAAATGATAGGGGGTAAAAAATTGCCCCATTCTATTAGAACCTAATTCAGATTCCATGAATACATCACCTAAAAAATCACAAAATTCAGCTTCTAGCCCCATCACCACATGACTAAATAATTTAACTATATTATCCACATCTTCCTTTTTATATTTCCCTACAATTTCTAAATATTCTTTTTCCAGTTCTTCATTTTTTGCAATGGCGTTATATATGGCAATAGCTGACATTTTTACAAAATCAGAAAACACTTCAAACCTGTTAAGATTATGGGCTGTACTGTTAAACAGTTTTATAAATTCTTTTTTATGGTTAATCATTTCTTTTTCTCTTTATATAAACATTTAACATGGGGGTATATATTAGGTAGACACCTTTTAAAGTGTTCACTTTTAAAATGTCTTACTTTTTGATGTGTACACAGCCGATTTTTTAAATATTTACAATCAATCATTTTATTTATTCATCAAAATCATAAATTTGTTTTTCATGCTTCAGCAGTTTAGCAACTGTATTAGATGATAACTTACTGAACTCTCTAACAGACCTTGGAGCTACCCATACCCTATGGAGTTTATTATTAATTCTCACCCTATCAGTGTTCCCTACGTTGAATTTCCTAAAGCCCATTTCCCGCAAAGCATTGATTAATAAATATCCTTGTGATGATGTGGCTTTAATCAGGTTATCCGCTACCATCATATCCTTACCTACTGATTCAGATCGGATAAAGTTTACAATGCCTTCCCAAGTCATAGCTCCTACAGTATTAAATGGGTGCTGATCATCCCCCAAGGCATCCACAAGAATAGATGTAGGCCACATTTGGCTACTATCTTTAATCTCTTTAGTGTATTCGGTTTCGGGTGCTGTAGAATAATTGAAGCAGCTTATATCCCGTTCAGTGAAATAATAAAGCATTTCTTCTTTATGAGATTTTAACCAGTCTGTTAGCCGGTTATAATAATTAATTGATTTGGGCATAACTTCAGAACGAATCATACAGAAACGCCTTTCATCAGGGGTTATCATTATTGCATCTTCGTGATTGGTAAAGCCTAGAACATTGGACTTATTTAATACGGTATATTCATCAAGCCCTTTTCTGTGTGCCTGAATAGTAGGATCGGCAATAAATGATTTCAGTGAATCAGTAAGGGCTTTTTTCTCTTTTCGTGTCTCACCTATTTTTAATTCATGAAAACATACTATCTGTGCATCTAACTGCCAGCTATTAAAATCCCGTCTTACTGCTTTTGAATCTACAGGTTTAAAATTACTCATGCCGATTAATGGGGCTAAAATCAATTCAGCAATAATAGATTTACCAATACCTTTACTTCCTTTTATAACAGGCATCCATCTAATTTTTTCACCGGGCTTCTGGATGATAAAAGCCATAAAATCTAAAATAATATTTCTTTCTCTTTCATCCGGTATCAGATATTTAAAATGTTTTAGCATTGGCCGTACATTTCCCGGCATTGGAAATAATTCAGGTGGGACATAGGTATTAGCATATATAATGTGATCTGTTTTAAATACCCGTTCTTCTGATGGGTTGAACTGAAGCATATCAGCCTGTTTAACTGACTTAAATTTTAATAATAAAGAATGCATTGCCCCTTTTTCAATCATTGAGCTATGCATTCTATTAAAACCTTCCACTTTATATACAAGCCCATTTACTGAGTTGTACATTTTATCGTCTTTGCGTAAATATACCCAATCAGTAAATTCCTTTTTAAGATCTTTAATAGATTTCTGTGTGTTTAGTTCTTCTTCTTCTTCCTTAATGCCTTTCTTTTCTGCTATTGCTGCTGAAAGTTCACTTCGGATTAAGTTTAATGGGATTTCCGTTTTTTGTCTTAATAACCGGATTAATAATTCAATCTGTGATTGCTTTAATTTTTCATGTGAACCAGATATAAGATTAATAAGTAAGTCATAATCCCGCTTAGGTTCTTTGCTCTCTTTAACCCGCCTTACTAATTCATCATATCCCCACCCTGTATCTTTGCTGTTTCTTTTATGGGCTTTATAAACCGATTTTACAATGGTTTTTACATCTTTATCAGATAATGGGGGCACACAGTTAGTAGCATTCCACACAATAGCAGATTGTTCTATTAAACCTAAATCCATTCCATTATGGATAAATTTACCGACAAGCCGGGCTATTGATTCATTTCTTTCCCCTTCGGAAATTTCCTTATTTATATCTAAAGGTTCAACCTGCCCCGGTAAATTATTTTGCTCAAGTTCCCACTGTAATGATGGATCAAGTTTTATTCTGTCAGGATTAAATGGCCGCCCTTTTTCATTAGCTACAAATTTAAAATATTTTTCACGTTTTTTAGGACAGGCCGGAAGATACATAGGCCGGGATAAAGCCTTACTGGACAGATCTACATTATCCATACCTAACATATTAATGATATGTAATAATGTGTTTACATGGCGTTCAGGGCTTTGCGGGGTACGATAGGGCAATACTAGCCGGTATCTAACACCTTTTCCGGGGGCTTTGTGGCTGTGGGTAGTGTGGATGCAGTATAAATATTTTTTAAATAGTTCCTGTACTTCAGATATAGCGAGTGGGGTATTATCCAGATCAATAGTAGCCCCATAATATTTATCTACATTAACAGCATTTCTAATATTTTTCGTGAATGATGCAAATATAAAATAAGCACCATCTTTTTCAGTCCTAATATCAGGTAAAGATAATTTCCTAAATAAATCCTTTACAGATATTTCCTGCTGCTTAATTCTGTTTCTATAAACAGATTGACCTAATGAAATTATTACTTTCTTCATTTATCACACTCTTTTTATTTTTATAAAAAACCTATAAACATGTAGGTTAAGAAAGTGTAGATAAATAAATAGTTTTTTGCAGTTCTATGAATGTGCTTAAAAGGTGGGGGTTCTGCTGATGGTAGTTATTACTATATTTTTCATTAATCTGTTTAACAGCATTATCAATTAGGATTTTAGTGATTTCATCAGTGAGTTCAATTCGGTTTTGATTTTGTTCAGTAAGCATTTTATTTATCTCTCTTTATAAGTTTGTTTTAAAAATAGTATATTAAAAAACTCTGTAATTTCTAATTAATTTAGATACTTCTAATTTAATATTAGCTAAGTTATCAGGAATTTCTTTATTAAGAAAATAAGTAATTTCCTTATTAATAGCATCAGTTACCTTATCATCTAACGTATTAACTGTAATTTTTTTAACAACATTAGAAACATGTTTATCTACTGCTTCCTTAACATATTTAGATATATTGGTTTTCATCTCATTTTCAATTTCAGTTTTTACGATAGCCGCAACTCTTTCATCTTTTAACATTTCTCTGGCTATATCCCAACAGGATTCGGATTCAGATATTAATGTCTCAATACAATATGCTATACTTTCTTCTAATTCTTCTTTGAATTTTGGATTTGATAATAATGTATTTATTTCTATACTTGGTAGATTAATTTGCATTTTATTTATCTCTCTTTATAAGTTTGTTTTAAAAACCCCGCCCTAATTTAGAGTGCTAAAAATAAATAAAAGGTAGGACGGGATTTTTTCGCTATTGTTTTCTATTGGCATTTTATGTGAGTAGTGAACTTTGGGTAGCTTCCTTACCTTGTTCACACATAACAATCACCCCCTTCATTTATTTGTTTATATTTCAGAGTTGGAAATTAAAGTATATACAAAAAATTACTGATTGCAATACTTAATTTATCAGGGTACTAAATATAGCCCCGATCCTGTGGTATTGCAAATATTCTAATCTTCAACTTCTTTTTCTTCTGCTGTACAGGTAAAAGTAGGTAAATTCATTACCCATCTTACTAAATCAATCTTTCTGTAATACACTCGGCCATTCAGCTTTTTATACTGTGGGCTTAATCCAGATATTCGCAACTTGGCAAGATAGTCTGGTCTAAACCCTAAAAAATGTGCCGCTTGTCGAGAAGTAAAGAGCCTATTTCTATTCGATTCATGCCTATTTATCACCTTAATTACTCTTTTTGGCTCTCGTTTAAAGCATTTTTTGAGTTCCTTTAATTTTCGTATTTTTTCATTTTCGTTTTTCATGCTAAAAAACCTTTAAATAGGAGTAAAGAAGCGTAACTATAGCACTAAATTTAATGTAAGTATATGATTTATATAATGGTGGTGGTGTGTTTTAATTTTATGTGTCTGTTCCTTACTGTATCCTTACTTGTTCCTTACTCAAAGTAGCTAAGTTATTGATTTTATAAGTACCTATATCCTTATTATCCTTATTATCCTTATTTTTTAAGTTCAGTGGGAAAAAGTAGATTTTTAGGGGTATTTTTTGAAAATTAAAGCAATTTAAAGGCAAAATCCCACCCCACAAAATGGTTTTTTCCTATAGAAATGAAAAAATAAGGATAATAAGGATAGTTCGGATCTACCCCTTAATAAAATCAATAACTTAGCAAAAATAGTACGGATATGAGTAAGGAACAGTACGGAACATATCACTTTTCTTTAAATTGCATATTTTTATAGAGTCAGATTTAAAAAGGTATTTTCCGAACCCTTGACAATTAGAACGAAATGGTATATTAGCACCTGAACCCCCCTATATGTGGTATATACAGTTATTCCCTGCTACCATATATGTACTTGATAATAAAAGGCTATCCTGAATGGGCAAGGCTCAACAATTTAATTTTATGCAACTTGATGAACAACTACAAAAAGTTGCAGATGAATATGGTTTTATAGATCCACTAACTTTACTGTTGGGCTTCGCTAATGGTGAAGATTTGCGGGGGCATAGCCTTGTCTATCAGTGGATTTTGAATCATGAAAATATTAATGGGGATGAACCCCCCGATACTTTTGAGTGGGATGAACTGGTAGAACTGATTAAAAATGAACATAGATTTTTACCAGTGGAAAGAGCGGTAAGCAGGGATGCAGCCAAAACACTTTTAGAATACCAACACAATAAGAAAAAATCGGTAGAGATAACTGATAAGTCAGCAAGTGGGGAAATCACTGAATTAAGCCGAGCTGAAATAAAGCGTTTTGAAAGAGTGTTTAAACATGAGTATTGATATAAACACAATTCAAGATAAAAGGATGCTTAAATACTTGCTTCCCAGATCCGGGCTGCATTTTTCACGTTATTTTTTTAAGAAGCGTGAAGCTCGTAAATTTATGGTTAATGCACACCACCATATAGTAGCTGATACTTTACAAAAAGTTTTGGATTTAAAAATTAAGCGTTTAATAATTAACATCCCACCCGGTTATACAAAAACAGAAGAAGCAGTGGTAAATTTTATTGCTCGTGGTTTAGCAATCAATCCACAGGCTTTATTTATGCACCTGTCATATTCTGATGATTTAGCCTTGTGGAACAGTACACTTGTTAGGGACACAGTTAAAAGCCCCGAATATCAAGAACTGTTTCCTATGGCTATAAGGAACGATGTTAGCTCTAAAAAGAAATGGTACACAGAACAGGGAGGTGGATTATATGCTACTTCAGCCGGGGGTCAGGTGACAGGCTTCAGGGCTGGTAGAATGGAACAGGACAAGTTTACTGGGGCATTGATAATAGATGATCCTATAAAACCAGATGATGCTTATAAGGAGCCAATCAGGAACCGTATTAATAACCGATTCATGAATACATTTAAGTCCCGGCTCGCCCTTGAATCAGATACCCCTATTATTTTAATTATGCAAAGGGTTCATGAAGATGATCCCAGTGGATTTTTATTAACCGGGGGTACAGGTGAAAAATGGCATCATTTAATGCTACCTGTAGATATTCCTGATGCACCTGTCAAACACTGGTATCCACATGAATATACACATGGAATACCGATAGAATATAACCTACCACCCGGCGCGTTATGGAAAATGAAACACACGGAAGAAGATATAAGGGCAATGGAAAAAGCAGATCCTTATACTTTTGCTTCACAGTATGAACAGAAGCCAAGCCCTAAAGGTGGATCAATATTTAAAGATGAATTTTGGAAATATTATAATTCTAATGCACTACCCAAAGATATTTTATTTAAGCGTATTTACTGTGATACAGCACAAGAAAAAGGGGAGCATAACGATTACACTTGTTTCCAATGTTGGGCGTATTCACCGACCAAAGGCATTTTATTAATAGATTTATTTAAAGAAAAATTGGAAACACCTGAATTAGAAACAGCTTTTGTAGCATTTTGGAATAAGCATAAATATAAGCACAAAAATAATTTAATCGGTGTTCAAAAAGCATTAGTGGAAAAAAAGAGTTCAGGATCAGGGCTTGTTCAGACTATTACAAGAAAACACAATATACCGATTGAAGGGATTGATAGAAGTAAAGGTAAAGTAGTCCGGGCTATGGATGTAGTACCACAGATAGCATCAGGTAATGTGTGGTTGCCTGAAGATGCTGAATGGTTAAGTGATTTTTTAAGTGAATGTAGAAAGTTTACACCATTAATGACACACAAAAATGATGATCAGATAGATCCTATGATGGATGCCATTCAGGATATGCTTGTAGAAGCCAATAATATGTATTTGGGAGCTATTTAAAATGCCATTTCAACAATGTGAAAGAGAAGGTAAAAATGGATTTTGTTATACAGGGGCTTACGCACTTGAGAAAGCAGAAGCACAAGGAAGGGCAATTAAAGCACAGCAGAATAAATCTAAATCAAAAGGTAGATAATCATGACAGTTAAAAACGAAAATATCACCCCTATCAGTGATTCAGTAAAACATCAGGCATTAGCTGATACTTTAACTAATCTTGTGGCTAACATGAATACAGGAAATGATAAAAGGCGGCAATCTACATTCACAGGAAAAGGCCGTTTAGATAGGGCACAACTGGAAGCCCTTTATCGTGAAGATTGGATAGCCGGAAAAATTGTAGATATTATCCCGGATGAAATGACAAGGGAATGGCGACAATTTAATGATTCAGAAATGGATTCTGATGTAGTTGAGAAATTAACTAAAGAAGAAAACCGTTTACGAATTAAATACCTGTTTAATGAAGCTAAAAAATGGGCGCGTTTATATGGTGGGGCTTTGATAGTTATGAACATTGAAGGCACAGGTGAACCCCATGAACCCTTAGATTTGAATATGGTTAAGGAGGGTTCTATAAAATCACTTCAGGTATATGATGCTGAAAATGCCCAATTTGTAAAACTTAATCAAACAGATCCAATGGCTGATAATTTTTTAAAGCCAGAGACATACCGATTAGCAAGAACTACGGTAGAAATACATCATACCCGTGTTCTACGTTTTGATGGTCAGCTTTTACCATTTAATGAATTACAAAGAAACCGCTACTGGCATGATTCAATCATAAACCGGATATACGAAGCCTTAATTAATGCCAATATTGCTAATGATTCTTCAGCTTCACTTTTATTTGAAACTAATGTAGATGTCATTAAAGTTAAAAATTTAATGACTATGTTAAGTTCTACAGAAGGTGAAAGGGCTTTAACTGATCGGTTCTTTTTAGCAAAGATTTTAAAAGCTAATAATAATATTACATTACTTGATTCTGAAGAAGAATATGAAAAACATAATGTAACTTTTTCAGGTATCCCGGATATGCTGGATAGATTCATGACTATTATTAGTGCTGCTTCTGATATTCCGGCTACCCGTTTATTTGGTAAAGCACCTGTAGGAATGAATGCTACCGGGGAAAGTGATTTAATAAACTTTTATGATCATGTTCGTGAAAAACAAGAATTTGAGTTTCGGCCATTATTGGAAAAATTTGATGCTATTTTTGCCCGGCACATGGGTATAAATCCTGAACAAATGGATTATTCTTTTAACCCACTCTGGCAACTAACGGGAACACAGCAGGCAGATATTAAATTAAAAGGGGCGCAATCAGATCAGATTTATGTGGATATGGGTGTAGTAAAAGTTTCTACTGTTGCTAAACAATTACAGCAAGAAGGAACTTATTCAAATATCACACAGGAAGATATTGAAGAAATAGAAGAATTTGAAAAGGAAGATGAAGCTAATAATGAAGGTGAAACATTAGAAGAAGAAAATTCTGAAGATATGCCTGATGATAATGAGTCTGATAAAGAAGATTCTGAACAGGAATTAGATGAAGATCTAAAAGGTGAATAAATATGTTAGCACCTATCCCAATTAAAGAACGGCTTAAACAAAATAAAGCCAGAAGATTAAATAAAGAAAAAATAGCCCGTGGGGTTAAACAAGATAGATCCATTCAGGCAAAATACAATCGGGATCTTCAGGCCATTGCTAATGATTTAATTCAACAAACAAAAGCTGAATTATTTGAATCATTAAAGAGGCTTGAAGCTGATTATATTCAAGATAATTATGCCGAAGTTTTGAGTAATACCATTTTTAATTTGGCCGCAAGATGGAACAATATCACACGGCAAGCTAAATTAATTTCAGCGGAAATGGTGAGTGGTATTAATGAGAAAAATAAAAAGCGTTTTTATAAAGCCCTGCAAAATGCTACAGGTGTTAATTTGAATGGCATTATTTCAGAAGAAGGGCTTCAGCCATTATTAACCAGTTCAATTAGTGATAATGTAAGTTTAATAAAATCTATTCCTGATGAATATTTTAAAAAGCTAAACACTATTATCAGTCAGGGCACTATGCGTGGAAAATCTTCAGGTGGCATTATTAAAGAGATATTAAAATTAGGCCACAGTACAAAGAAAAGAGCTAAATTAATTGCCCGTGATCAGACACAAAAAGTTAATGCAGCTATCACACAGGGGCGGCAAAAAAATCTAGGTATCAAGGAATATATCTGGCGTACATCATCAGATGAAAGGGTAAGGGAAAGCCACAGATCAAAGAATGGCAAGCGGTTTAAATGGAATGATCCACCGGCTGATACAGGGCATCCGGGGGAAGATATTCAGTGTAGGTGTGTGGCAGAACCCGTGATAGAGCTGAATTAGCGGGTTTTTTCGGTAATTTTTTGCCTTTGTCAAGCCCTGCCCTATTCCCTTTTTATGTGATATGTTCTATATTAGGGGCATTATAAGCCTGTGTTAGCTAAAAAGCAGCCAGAAGGTAGCCCATGTATTTACTTGATAAAATTGGTATATCAGCAAGAACAATAACCGATGAAGGTTATTTAATTGTTAAAGATGCCCGTATTTCACGCTCAGGCATTCAGGAATATTTTGCCGGGGAATTAGGTTTAACAGACCGTGATCCTACCGATGTTATTAAAATTTATCGCCCACCGGCTGAAGTCTTTAAAAAAGAATCAATGGATTCATTCAGTAACAAACCTGTTACAAATAATCATCCATCAGAATTAGTTAATGCTGATAATGCAAAAGAAGTTACTGTAGGCCATTCAGGGGAAACAGTTTCTAAAGATGGAATTTTTGTAACTACTACTTTGACTGTAATTGATTCAAAAGCTATTAAAGATATTCAGGAAGGTAAAGTAGAATTATCAAATGGCTACACTTCTGAAATAGATTTTAAGGCTGGTATAACAGATGCTGGTGAACAGTATGATGCTGTTCAAACCAACATAAAGGGGAACCATATAGCCATTGTTAAAATGGGAAGATGTGGTTCTGAATGTAAAATAAGTGATGAACTTAAAAAAGGTAAAGCTATGAAAAAAATACTTATTGATGGTATTGAGTATGAAGCACCAGAACAAACGGCTCAAGCTGTTGGTAAGGTGCTTTCAGATGCAGAAAAAAATAAGCAGGCTAAGGAAGATGCTGAAGAAGAACTGGCTAAAGAAAAAGAAGCCAAAATGAAGATGGAAAAAGATCACAAAGCCGATCTTGATACCATGCAGGCAAAACTTGATGATGCAGAAAAAAATAAAGTTACACCTGAACTTCTGGATGCACTGGTAGTAAAACGGACTTCGGTAATTGAAGTTGCAAAGAAAGTTATTAAGAATTTTGATGCAGCCGGTAAAGATTGTGAAACAATTCGTAAAGAAGTAGTTCAGGATCAGAATAAAGATCTGGATCTCTCTGATAAATCTGCTGATTACATTAATGCCCGTTTTGATGCCATTGCTGATATGGTGAAAGCAGGTGTTTCAAATACACTTAATGATGCAATGAAAAACCATGCACAGAATTTAGAAGATGGTGATATTCCTGATTCTGAAAAAGCACGGGAAAAGCACATGGCTGATAGCCGTGATGCTTGGAAAAAACCCGTTAATGCTGCAAAAGCCAGCTAATATTTTTAACAACTTGGAGTAATAAATTATGACTGTTCAAACAGCTTATGATATTAATACTGCTAATGCTGTAGCTGGTCAGCTTGCAGATATTGGCTTTAATGAAATTGATTCAAAACAGGCTGAAGGTGTAGTCCCTTTTGGTGTAATTGTTTCTCGTGGTACTAATGATGGGCAGGCGGCCGTAGGCATTGGCTCTGGTGCAGGTCAAGAACTGGGTGTATCTGTTCGTGATCTTGCCCGCGAAGGTGCGGCTAATACAGGCGCGGTTCAGTATGAAGATAAAGATACACTGGCTGTAATGCGTTTAGGTTCCGGTGGTCAAATTTATGTAGCTATCCCTTCCGGTGGTTCTGCCGGTGATGCTATTAAGTTTACTGATACTACTGGTGTTATTGATGCCGGTGCTGTAGGTGCTGGTGAAACACTAATTGCCGGGGCAACATTGGAAGAAGATGTGGCAGCCGGTAAAATTGGTAAAATCCGTTTAGGTTAATTTGGGGAAAATAAATATGCAAACTTTTAAACTTCTGGATGCCCCACAAGGCGCATTTTTTCAGCGTGAATTGGAGCTAATTAAATCACAGTCTTATGATGTTCAGTATGCCGATTTAATTGCGCGTTCACTTTTCCCAGTCAGTAATGAAGGCGGCTTTGCCATTACATCTATTACTTATCGTTCTTATGATAAAGTAGGTGCTGCTAAACTGATTAACAACTATGCCAAAGATCTGCCTCGTGCTGATGTGGGTGGTAAGGAAGTTACCATTCCTGTTAAAGAAGCTGGTACTTCTTATGGTTATACAGTTAAAGAAATTGCTGCTTCACAACTTACAGGCCGTTCACTGGATCAGCAGAGGGCAAATGCATCACGCCGTTCAGTTGAAGAACTGATTAATGATATTGCATTTAATGGTCGTACTGATGCAGGGCTTCCCGGCTTCCTGTCTAACCCTAACATCCCCACAGTAACAGTGGTCAATGGTGCTGGTGGTACTCCACAGTGGACTACCAAAACACCTGATGAAATTCTGTTTGATATTAATGATCTGTTTGGTGATATTTTTGAAAACACCAAGATGAAAGAACGGGCTGATACTTTGCTGCTTCCACCTACAAACTGGAATTACATTGCATCTACTCCCCGTGCTTCTAACAGTGATACAACTATTTTGCAGTACATTGTACAGAACTCACCTTTCCTTAACTCTGTGGATGATGTGATCCCAGTTAATGAACTGGTAGGTGCTGGTACAGGTGGTGTAAATATCATGGTAGCTTATACACGCCGCCCGGATAAATTACAGCTTGAAATTCCCGGTGAACTTCAATATTTTGCGCCTCAAGAACAGGGCTTAGAAATTGTTATTCCCGGTATGGCTTCAATCGCTGGCGTTAATGTGTACTACCCACTTTCAGCAGCAGTAGCAGAGGATATTTAAAATGGCTGGTATTTTGAATAATTGTGCCCGACCAATTACCCTTAATTGTCGGTTAAAACGTGGTGGGCTTGTTAAGCACCGCCTTAATCCTATGGATTTCAAAACCATCCCAGATGGTGAATGGAACCTTTTAAAGAAAAACCCTGTGGTTCAGGGCTATCTTGATAAAGGTGATCTGGTAGTGGGTAAAAAAGCCCCTATTCAAGTTCCTGAAGATTTTGAACAGGAAAATGATAATCTGGAAAATGAAGAAAATGGTGAAGATTCTGAAAATGGATCTGGTGAAAATCCAGAAGAAAACTCAGGCAATAAATAACCATTAACTTTATGTAGGTGGGTAGGCTGTATGTCACCTGAAGAATTATTAAAAGAAATTAGGGATGAAGTAAAAGCTATTAAAAAGGAATTGAGGGTAGTTGCCCGGTTAGAAGAAAGGGTAGGCTATCATCATGAGACACTAGGAAGATTTGGGGCAAATATAGATGCTTGCACCAGTGATCTTAGTGAAATAAAAATAGCTTTAGCAGGAAATAATACTTCTACAGTTGATATACAGTCTATTCTTAAATGGATAGGTGGATTAATTGCGGCATTTCTAATTGCTATATTTTTAAATAGTAATCATGGATTAAAAGCTGCTGTTTTACCACACGATAAATATCAGAAAAGTTTGAAGATAGAAAATAAGGAAAACAAATAATGGCGTTGATAGTGCAAACATTCCGAGCGCGTTTTCCTGAATATAGTGATACTGCTATTTTTCCTGATAGCTATGTTCAAACTTTTATTGATGATGCTTTAGAGGATGTAGATCAAACAAAATTTAAAACTTCTATTGCTGATAGAATTACTGCTTATTTAGCAGCTCATTATTTAACAGTTGGTGAAAGTTCTAAAAATGGCAATACAGGAACATCAGCACCAATAGCTTCACAGTCAGTAGGTGAAGTTTCAGTAAGTTATGCAGTTAATAACGCTGAAAAAGGATCTGATGCTTATTTTAATTCTACAACTTATGGACAACAATATTTGGCTTTATTGCGTAGATATTGCCCCGGAATATTAACCATAAATGGTTAGGTGATATTGTGGCTAAAAATAAAATTAAAGGGGGGAAGAAAATAAATAAAGCTATTAATGAACTTCAGAAAATAGCTAAACAAAAATCTGGCTTATTAGTAGGGCTTCCTAAAGATGCTTCACCTTACCCGGATGGGACAAGTGTAATAATGGTAGGGATTGTTCATGAATTTGGTTCATCAGATGGTAAAATTCCTGAAAGATCATTTTTAAGATCTTCACTTGATGAAAATAGAGAAACATTTTTAAAATTTTGGAAGGACGGAGCAGCAAAAAGCATCCTTACACTTAATAAAAATTCTAAAGATGTTTTACCCTTACTTGGACAGATGATGCAGGCAGCAGTACAGCAAAAAATTGTTACACTGAGAAGTCCAGCGTTGAAGCTACAAACAATTATAAATAAAAAATCAAGTAACCCTCTGATTGATACAGGGCACATGAGGCAAAGCATAAGATGGGAATTTAAGAAATGACATTTCCAGTAATACCATTAGCTTTTCAAAGAACCGTAAAAATACAAAGAAGGCAAGCAGGAAATTATGTTAATGGCCGATTTGTTGAACCTGCTTTAATTGAGTCAAGTTTAATTGGTTCGGTACAGCCAGCTACACCAAAAGAATTAAGGTCAAAGCCAGAAGGTGAAGAAATTAACGAAGGTATAAAGATTTATACTAATGATATTGCAGGGGTGAGGACTACAGATATAATAGTAGATGGCGCAAATAGTTACCGTGTTTTTTCTGTAACCCCTTGGAACCACCACGGGTATTATAAAGTTTTAGCAGGGCGTATAAATGCTTAATTTAACTTCCATTGAAGATGTTATGGTAAATGCTATATCACAGGCTACGGGCATAGAAGTTATTATAGCTAATCAAGATGCACCCCGGCCTACAGTTAATTATGCTACCATATTTGTAACACCTGCAAGAAAATTAGGTTTAGATCGTGTAACTCTGACTAATGATTTACTGATTGATCTTGATGAAAATATAGATGGTATCAGGGAAATAAAAGTAAGTGTTAATTTTTTTAAAGATAATGCTTTTGAAAATGCTAGTTCTTTTGAAACACAATTACAAGGAAATGCTTTACAAGATATTTTTAAAGCCGGAAATTTAGGATATGCAGGGGTTTCAGATATTAGAGATATATCTGAAATTAATAAAGAATTATGGGAAAAAAGAGCACAATTAGATTTAACTCTTTATGCCTTAACCAATTTCACTGATACTGTTCTTGCTGTTGATTCAGCAGATATTAATGGTGTAGCAGAATCAGGGGATAATGTAACCAATATAAACATTAACGTGAGGTCATCATAATGACTATACCAGCTTCCACTATTGTAAATGTGGGTATTTCTACCACCCCACAATATCCTAGCCGGGCAGGTTTTGGGGTATTAAATATTTTAGGTACTACTGATGTAATACCCGCTGTAGAAAGAATCCGCTTTTATTCAGATATTACAGGGGTAGAAAATGATTTTTCTGATGGTGATCCTGAATTAGATATGGCAAAAGCCTATTTTTCACAGGAGCCAAAACCCACACAGTTAGCTATCAGCAGACAATTCACTACTGATCAGCCGGGGCAGATGTTAGGTGGAGGTAACAATACATCCACTTTAGCAACATGGAACGCTATCACAGATGGAAGTTTTAATATTTCCATAGATGGTGTTGCCAATGATATTTTAAATATGGATTTTACTACCGCCACAAGTATGGCAGCAGTAGCGGCAATTATTGAAGCAGCAGTTCAGGCAATAGCAGCAGGTGGATTTACAGCCGCTACAGTTCAGTATATCAACGGTGCATTTATTTTTACTTCTGGCACTACAGGTGCTACATCTACAGTATCAGCCACTTCAGCAGCGGCTTCAGGAACAGCTTTAACAGCCCTTATGGATACTGCGGTAGGTGTTGCTACATTACAAACAGGCTTTGTGGCTGAAGCTGATCCTGTGGATGCTGTAGCCCCAATCATTGATAAGTCTAATGCGTGGTATGGGCTGGCAGTTACAAATGGCCTTACAGCTACACAGATTCAAGCATTAGCGGCTGATATAGAAGCCCGTGTAAAGGTGCTTTGCCATAGTTCACAAGATGCAACAATTCTAAATGCCGCAATCACTACAGATATTGGATCTCTATTAAAGCTGTCTGGTTATAGAAGAACTTTTACTTTCTATCATCCTGACCCAACAATGTACCCGCACGTTTCAGCTTTTGCCCGTGCATTTACTGTAGATTTTGGGGGAACTGATACAACAATTACTTTGAAGTTCAAACAGTTGCCGGGTGTTAGTGTAACCCAATTAACAACTTCTGAAAAATTAGCTACAGAAGGAAAAAATGTTAATGTTTACACCAGTGTAGGCAATGTTTCTATTGTGGCTGAAGGCGTTACGGCAAATGGTGTATTCTTTGATGAAGTTCATGGTGTTGATTGGCTTACTAATGCCATTGAAAATAATGTTTTCGGTTATCTTTATTCCCGCACAACAAAAGTACCATTGACTGATAAAGGTGGTGCTGCTTTAGAACAACAATTAATTAAAGCATTGGATGAAGGTGTAAATAATGGGTTACTTGCACCGGGAACCACAATAGATGGAACATTTTTAGGGCTTGGTTATTCTACGTCTGTTCAGGCTGTAGCTGATATGCCACAGGCTGATAAAGATGCCCGTAAAGCCCCCACCCTTAGCTTTACTGCATTATTGGCGGGTGCTGTACATACTGTTCAAATTAACGGAACTTTGGAGCGTTAAAACATGAAAACATATAGCTTTTTAAATACCATTGTTCTTGTACAAGGTGTGGAAATTGGTGAATGGGCTGAAGGTGATGATGTAATTCAGATTGCCCGGCTTAATGATTCAGCATCCCATGTAATTGGTGCAAGTGGTGAAATGGCAGTTTCCTTATCTGCTGATCGGTCAGGTGAATTTACCTTTAATCTACAGCAAACATCAAAAAGTAATGAATTTTTAACCGGGCTTGTTACTGCTGCTGAAAATGGGGCTTTTGTGCCTGTTTTTGTACAGTTCAAAGATACAGAAGGTAATGATCTTGCATCAGGTACACAGGGTTACATCCCTAAACCCGCTGATCTCTCCCGTGGTACAAGTATCAATGGGCAGGAATGGCGTATAGTGGTTGAACGGTTAGATATGCTTCTGGGTGGGGCATAAAGGTTATCTGCTGATCGGGGCTAAGTACATTAAATAGACCAGCCCTGTTTTAATGTACCTCGGTTAGCAGATTTTATTTAGGCTGGATTTAATAAGGCTGGTATTAATTATGGCAACACGCGAAGATAAGAAAATGATCAATGGGCATTCTTACTATGTAAGACAACTGCCCCCAACTAAAGCATTACCATTAAAATATGAATTGACCCGTATTTTAGGTAAGGCTCTCCCATCTTTATTAACTGCAAAAGGTAAAGATGATGAAGTACAGGCTGAAGCCTTTGGTAAGGCATTGGATTCTATTTTTAACAGTGTTAATCCTGAAGAATTAATGGCTTTAATAAAACGAGTGGTAGAAACTGCTACCCGTGATGGTAAGCGTATTATGGATGGCATGGGTTCAGAAGCCATTTCTTTTGATGAAGCCTTTCAGGATGAATATTCAGAAATGTATCAGGTGTTCTTTTTTGTGCTTGAGGTGAACTATGGAAATTTTATAAAAGGCTTCGGCCTAAACATAGAAAAACTGAGGGACACAGCGGGGAAAGCATTGAAAGAATAGCACCTAATTTAAAAATGGAAATATGGCGGCCGATTCTTGCAGAACCGCCACTATGCAAATTGCATGAATTACAGGATGGAACCTATTCAATAGAAGATCTGGCTGATATGCATGAAGCATTAGATCTTAAAGAAGCATTAAAACCGAAAGGCAGAAAGTAATAATGGCTATCATTGATGAACTTTTAGTAGGCTTAGGCTTTGAATTTGATGAAAAGGATTTAGATTCATTTCAAAAGTCTGTAGATAGAAGTAAAGCCATTTTGAGTAAGTTTATTAAAGTTACCTTTGCGGCTTCTGCTGCTGTAGGTACTTTGCTTAAAACTTCTGCTACTGCGACAGATGAAATAACAAAACAAGCCCGGCAAGTTAATATTTTAACGGGCGAATATGATGCCCTTCTCCATGCCTCTGAAATTACTACAGGTAATTCACAAAATATGGCTAGTGCCCTTCAGAATTTATCTGTAAGGGCTTCAGAGGCCGCCCGTGGTGTTGGTTCGGGGATTGAAGCCTTTGGTATTTTAGGTGTTTCCGTAACTGATACGAATGGTGAATTAAAATCTACTGATGTATTACTTTCAGAAACAGCAGATGCTTTAAATAATTTAGGGGATCAAGGTCAGCGTTTAGAACTTGCTGATAAATTGGGTATTAGAGAAATAGATTTACTATTAAGGGATGGTTCTGAAGGAATAAGAAAACTTACAAATGAAGCAAAAGCGTTAGGTACGATTACTGAAGCTGATTCTAAAGCTGCTGAAGCGTTTAATGATGCACAGGCAAGAATGCTAAGGGCACTTAATACTGTAAGAAGAATGATAGCTACTGGTGTTTTACCACAACTTCAGGAAGTAGTAGATTCATTTACAGAATGGTTAAAAGTAAATAAAAAAATAATCAAACAGAAATTTGATAAATTTATAAAAATTCTTGCTAAGGTACTTTCTGCATTAGGTAAAATTTTTAGTTTTATACTGGATCTTACAGGACGTTTTATAGATGTAGTAGGCGGCCTTGATAATGCACTTAAATTATTAGTAATAACTTTTGGTGCTATTGTAGCCATGCGTATAGGCGCAATGTTTATAACATTTATCAATTTAATGAGAACAGCAGGAACAGCCGCCTTAGTTATGAATGCTAAAATGCTTTTAATTCCTATTTTAATTGGAGCAGCAATAGCAGCTTTAGGCTTATTAATAGATGATATTTTAACCTTTATAAATGGCGGTGATTCATTATTTGGAAAAATGTTAAAAGATTTTCCAATGGTTACTAAATCTTTTGAATTTTTAAAGAATTTACTTAATGATATTTTAGTTTTCTTTGAAGATATAGGAAATGCAATAGGTGAATTTACTTTTGATTCAGTTGTAAAAATAAAACAGGTTATTGATAATCCATTAGGTACTGTTGAAGGTGCATTGGATAGTGCAGGTGAATTTTTATCAGGGTTTAATCCGTTTAGTAGTTCACCACCTGCTTCAGCGGGTGCAACAATAAATAATAAAAATAATTCTAATAAGAATACAGTAAAGCAAACAAATACTATTATTATAAAAAGTGACAGTCCTAAAGAAGCCGGACAGGAAGTTAAAAAAGTTATGGAAGAATTTATAAGCAACGGTATAAGAAATACTACTTCCACGGTGGATATGTAAAAATGGCTTTTGAAAACTTATTAATCAGATCCAATAAACAAATAGGTGATATAACCCTTGATGCTGTTATAAGTGAAACCACATCTTCTACTGTACGAATCACAAAAAACCCTGTAGAACTTGGGGCTGATATTAATGATCATGCGATTATAGAACCAAAAGAATACACATTAGAAGGAGTAGTAACTGATTCCCCCTTATTTGGTTTAGGTGTTATTTCAAATATAGGCAATACATTTACACAGTCCGGCTTCTTTGGAAGTAGTTCAGAAGATAGCAGAACCCGTTCACAATCGGCCTATGATGCTCTTATAGCGTTACAAGAAGCAAGGGAACCTATTAATATTCAAACAGGTTTGAAACAGTATAACAATATGCTGATTTCAAATATTTCTGTTACCCAAAATAAAGATAATTCAAAAGCTATATTCTTTACTGCTAAAATAACTGAAATAATAATTGCATCTACTAAAGAAATAGATTTTCCTGTAGAAACATTAGAAGCTGATAAAACACAGCAGCAGGGATCAAGTCCGATAGATGAAGGAAGGAAACAGTTACAATCACCAAAAAATGAAAGTGTTCTATTTAGTATTGCAAAAAGCATAGGTGGTTAGATGAACATTATACCTTTATCTAAAAATTATTCAGCAGTATTTCAGATTGAGATTCTGAGCGAAACTTATGAATTTAGAACATTATATAATTCACGTTTTAATAATTGGTCTTTTGATTTGATTAAAAACAATGTAGAAATTGCTTCGGGTATAAGCATGGTTTTAGGAACGGATATAATTAAACAATTTAATTTAGGGCTAGGTGTTTTATTTATGGTTGATTTAGAGCAAACTAATATAGATGCTACAGCTTTTGATATTGGGGAAAGAGTAGTTTTAGTTCATGCTACACAGGAAGAAATAGATAATGCCATTACAGTATAAAAGAGATTATGAACTGTTAATAGGTGATCTTGCAGGTATCCGTATAACTGGCTTGCGATTAAAATTTGAAATAACAAAGGATTTAACAGGTTATCCTAATTTAGCTAAATTGGAAATTTTTAATTTATCTAAATTTACACGGGATAGAATACAAGATGAATTAGAAAATATAATTTTAAATGCAGGATATGAAAATAATGTTAAATTATTATTCAAAGGCCAGATTAGAAATGTAACACATATAAAACAAGGTGTAGATATGATTACTACTATATATGCACATGATGGAGCTAAAGATTTTGATACAGCAAAAACAAATATTACCTTTAAGGAAGGAACAACTGTAAAACAAATTATAGAAAGTGTTATTGATACTTTTAAAGATACTGTTAAAGGGAGTATAGAAGGGCTTGATAATTTAGGTGATAAATTACAAGGTGTATCTTTAAGTGGGAGTAGTAAAGATATACTTGATCAGTATGCACAGGAAAATAATTTTGAATGGTCTATTAATAACGGTGAATTAAATATAATATCTAAAGATAAAACACTTGATAGAACTTTTTTAATAACGGCATCCACAGGCATGATAGGTAGTCCAACAATCACAGAAATAGGGGCTGATGTTAAATCATTATTGAATCCAGAATATATTCCTAATGGAAAAATAAAAATAGAATCATTAACACAAAATATTTCATTAGGTGATTTGAATTTTAGAGACATTAAAAAAACAGCAGGTGAAGGCATTTATAAGATACGGAAAATAACCCATGTAGGTGATACACATGGGGATGAATGGAGTTCAGCTATAGTAGGTGTAAGTGTATGAGTCAGGATAATAGAGCTAAACAAGGGCTTCCATCACTTGAAGCATTGACACAGCAGGCGGTAACTAATGCCCTTAAAGAGCTACACACGGCTATGCCGGGAGTAGTAGATACTTTTGATCCATCTACCCAGACATGCACAGTACAGCCAGCTATTAAACGTGTTTTTGTAGATGGTGAAACAGTTAATTTACCTTTATTGATTAATGTGCCTGTGTGTTTTCCTACAGCCGGGGGGTTTAGTATTACACTCCCAATAGCTAAAGGGGATGATTGTTTAATAGTTTTTAGTGAAAGATCTATTGATAATTGGCTGAAATTTGGTGATATTAGAAAACCCAATGATAAACGGTTTCATGATTTATCTGATGGGATGGTTTTAATGGGGCTAAGGACTAATCCAAAAGCGTTAAATAATTATGATTCAAATAATTTAACTATTCGTAATGAAGCCAATGATAATAAATTAATATTAAAAGCTGATGGATCAATGCAAATAGACACCAACACACTTACAGTTAATGGGGGGCTTCAGGTAAATGGTAATGTGGATGTAGATGGAACCATAACAAGCACTGATACCATAACAGCAGCCACGGATGTTATAGGTGGCGGTATCAGTTTAAAAAACCATACACATGGGTATATAGGTGCTGGAACTGGATCTTCCCCTCAAGAATCAGATCCACCTAGTTAAAAAGGTATTGTTATGATAAGTAAAGCATTAAACAGCAATAATGATATATTTATAAAAGATGGTAAATTTTCTACTGTTACTAAAGGGGCACAGACAGTACAACATTTAAGAACCCGTTTAAAATTCTTTTTGGGTGAATGGTTTTTAGATATTGAAGCAGGTGTTCCTTATTTTCAGAATATATTGAAAAAACCTTTTGATATTGCAAAAGTAGAAGCTATTTTAAAATCAGAAATTTTAAATACACCTGATATAGAAAAACTAACCAGATTTCAATCATCATTTAATGGTGATACAAGAAAATTAACTATTAACTTTGATGCCATAACCACCTTTGGCATAATTGAAGGGGTAACTATAAATGTCTGATTCAGGATTACTTTCTACAGGTTTTAAAAGAAAGCGTTTAGATCAATTATTATCTGAATTAAATGCTGAAATGAAGGCGGTTTTTGGTGATAATCTTAATTTAGATCCACAATCCCCTGATGGTCAGGTAAATGGGGTTATAGCAGAATCACAAGCTAATTTATGGGAAATTGCTGAAGCGGTACACAATGCATATAACCCTTCAGCAGCTACGGGGGCTTCATTATCGAACCTTGTACAACTAAACGGGATTACTAGAAAACCGGCTACTTTTTCTAATGCTATTATAAATGTGACAGGTACAGATGGAACAATAGTAACGGCGGGTAGTTTAATTTCCACATCGGATACTAAAGCACAGTTTGTAGTAGATGCTGATATTACTATAGCGGCGGGTACTGGTTCAGGTACAGCCACAGCTTCAGTATCGGGTACAGTAAATGCTTTTGCAGGTACTTTAACTGTTATTGATACCCCTATTACTGGATGGGATACTGTAACTAATCCAAGTGATGCTACTATTGGTGATGATGAAGAAACTGATGCTGAATTGAGAATAAGAAGAAATAAATCCTTTGGATCTGGATCAGTTGCACAAATTGAATCCTTATTAGCAGAAATTTTAAATATACCTACAGTGCTTGATGCTTTTATTTATGAAAATGATACTACAGCCGTAGATGCTTTGGGAATACCACCACATTCATTTTCAGCAGTAGTAGAAGGTGCTACTGATTCAGAAGTAGCCCAAGCCATTTTTAATAAAAAACCTATTGGTATAGGTACTGATGGGAATGTAACTGTCAATGTATTGGATTCACAAAATGTACCACATGCAATAAAATTCAGAAGGCCAACGCTTATTAATATTTTTATAGAAGTGGATATAACCCCATTATCAGATTATCCCGGTGATGGTGATACACAAGTTAAACAAGCTATAGTAGATTTTGCTAATGGGCTTTTAATCGAAGGTAAAAGATATGGTGTTTCTGATGATGTAATTTATAGTGAACTTTATATACCTATAAATTCAGTTTCAGGTGTACAGGTAAACAGTTTAAAAGTGGATACAGTAACTCCACCTGTAGCTACATCAAATGTAGTTATAAATGAATTTGAAAAAGCGGATTTTGATACTACAAGGATTACTATAATATGAGTTTAATAAATCATGGTGATCTTGCGGAAAGTAGATTAGCCACACAATTTAAAGAATCTACAAATTTAATAAATTATATTAG
This sequence comes from Alphaproteobacteria bacterium, assembly GCA_027005635.1. Classification (GTDB taxonomy): domain Bacteria; phylum Pseudomonadota; class Alphaproteobacteria; order UBA2136; family JALTLI01; genus JALTLI01. The sequence goes on along the minus strand of JALTLI010000139.1, from coordinate 4,397 downwards.
AACATTATTAAAAGGATCTGATGAATTGGATCAAGTTTTTAATAATTTATTAAATAATAGAAGTATTGATACAGCAGTAGGGGAACAGCTTAATATTATCGGTAAAATTGTAGGGATACCGAGGCCATTAGTTTTGGCAAGTGGATTTACTTTTTTTGGTTTTGCTGGTGTTGTGGGGGTAAATGTTGGTTCTTTTGGTGATATTAATGATCCATCAGTAGGGGGCATTTTCCGTGGTGAAGGTAGCAATGAAACAGGTAATACATTGTTGGACGATACACAATACAGGGCAGTTATAAAAACAAAAATAATAAAAAATTCTGCTTCCGGTATAATGGAAGATATTGTTTCAGCATCAAAGGCATTATTAAATATAGATCATGTATATACATTAGAAATAATAAATTCTACAGAAAATGAAATACAACTATCATTTGATAGAGAATTAAATTCTAATGAGATTTTATTATTAACTGAATTAGATCTATTATCAGATGTTGTGGGTGTTAAATTAAGTTATATACCCAATGCATGGCGATTAGTAAACTCAGTATATAATAATGTTTTTAAAGATATATCGGCTGAATTAGCAGATTCAAGGGGGATTTCATTTTCACCTGATGGACTTAAAATGTTTGTAACCGGAACAGTAACAGTTTATGAATATAATTTAACTAATGCATGGGATGTTAGTACAGCATTCTACAGTAGTAATTCGTTAAATTTATCAGTACAAGATACAGTAAATTTAGGATTATATTTTAAAAATGATGGTTTGACATTTTTTACTGTAGGTTCAGTAAATGATTCAATATATGAATATAGTTTAACAACTGCATGGGATATTACTACAGCATCTTATAGTGGCAATTCATTTAGTGTATCTACTGAAACAGGTATCCCCACAGGCATTTCATTTAACCCTAACGGGCTTGAAATGTTTGTAACAGATAATGGTACTAAAATTTTTAAATATGATTTAGCAACTGCATGGGATATTACTACAGCATCTTATAGCGGGGATTCATTTACAGTAATAAATGGCATATCAGATATATATTTTAGAAATGATGGGTTTAAGATGTTTGTTTGTAATCAAAATACAGATACCATATATCATTATAAGCTAACAACTGCATGGGATATTACTACAGCATCATTATTAGATTCTTTTGATATATCAGCACAAGAAACTACAGTACAAGGTTTATTTTTTAAGAATAATGGAACAGAATTTTATACTGTTAGCTCAAGTAGTGGTTCTGTTTTTCAATTTTCAACATCTTAATAATTTGGAGTAATATAAAATGCCAGCTAAACCAGATATTTTAAATGCATGGGCTGAAACAGGAAATAAAACAGATCCGGGGGTAACAAAAGTACAAAATGGATGGATTTCAGAAATTCCTACTTATCAAAATTTTAACTGGATTTTGAATAGACAGGATGTTTTTAGTCAACATGTAAATGAAAGGGGCATTCCTGAATGGGATGCTTCAACTAAGTATATAAAAAATAGTTTAGTGACGGGATCAGATGGAAATGTTTATAAATCTATAGTAAATCCCAATACAGGTAATGATCCTGTAGGTGATGGTGGGGTGAATGAAAGTAATACAAATTGGATATTGTATAATATAGATCTTATGTGGGTGGATATGGGTGATACCCCTGTTTATGTATCATCCACACGGATCAACATACCCGGTAATAGAACATCTATATATAAATTAGGATCAAGAATAAAATTAAATGGTGTTGCTACAGGTAATATATATGCTGAAATTGTTGGTGTATCCTATTCCGCACCAGATACACTTTTATTATTAGTGGTAGATGAAGATACACCCCTATCATCCGATACTTTTAATTATATTAAAATTTCATCTTTTATTGATGATGATAATAATTTACCTTTTGGCTTATCCGGGATGGCAGAAAGTAATTCATCCAAAAGTGCAAATTCAGAATTGAAATATGTAAGCTATGCTGGTGGTACAAAAGTAAAAGGTGTTAAGCCAAGTGTTAATATTGTTTCTAAATTATCACCTACAAAATTAATAGACTATGCAGGTGATTATTATATAGATACTGATTTTATTAAGATCAAAGGTATAACTACAGAAGGAACAATACAAATACAGAATTTATCATTAATTTCTTATGTATTAAGATTTAGAATAAACAGGGGGAGCTGGAATGATTTAACTTTAGCAGCAGGGGCTACAACTGATTTAATACTTGGTTTAAATGGATTTGCTGAATTTTCAGCGTGTAATCTGAATAAAGATGATCCAAGGTATATTGATGTTAAATGTGAAGTTGATCCCAATGATTATTTTTATTTTATAGCTACAATAGCTAAAAATTATTAAGGGTAATAATTATGAGAAATATTAATAAAGTTATTATTCATGCATCAGCTACTAAACCCAATCAAAAAGTAAATGCTGACATTATACGAAATTGGCATAAATCTAAAGGGTGGTTAGATATTGGTTATCATTTTGTTATTCTTCCAGATGGTACAATAGAAATAGGAAGGCCAATAGAAAAAGCAGGGGCGCATGTTAAAGGCCATAATTTTGATTCCATTGGTATCTGTTTAATAGGCGGGTTAAATTTAAAAGGTAAACCGGAAAATAATTTTACTGAAAATCAATTTAATTCTTTAGGTTTATTAGTTGATGGCTTTAAATGGCAGTTCAATATATCAGAAATTAAAGGTCACAGGGATTATAGCCCCGATAAAAATAAAGATGGTAAAATTACTAAGAATGAATGGGTGAAAGTATGCCCATGCTTTGATGTGGGTGAATGGTATGAATCAAGAACAAAAGAAATTAACACTGGAAAATCAAAAATGGAAAAACAGGCGAAGGATGGCATGGTTAAGCTATTTACTGATGTGGATAGTAACAGCAATGATAACAATAAAAATCTTAATTCTAGTAGAAAACGTAAAAGTAGAAGATCAAGTAGTAATAGCACAAATGGTTAGTGCTTTGATTTGGTTAGCTGGTTTTCATGCTTCTATTATTTTGGGATATTTGGGTTTAGCTACTGTTAAAGAGATTAAGGCGTTTAAGTATGAATCTACTGATATTTAGGCTTATAATAATAACTATTATTGCTACAGGAATTTATGGGGTATATTATCTTATAAATGAAAATGCAATACTTAAAAAGGATAATGAAAGTTTAATAGCTAATGTTAGAGACACACAAGAAGCCCTTTTTCAATTAGGAAAAACAGTAACAAAATTAAATATAGAATATTCAGAGGCTACTAATAATGAATTTAAAAAATTTAATAAATCTGATATTAATAAAATACCAATGGATAGGCTTGTTAAGTCTTATAATATTGGTATTAAGCGGGTGTTCAAAGATTACCAAAATAGAACCCGTGAATTTGTTACAGGTTATCCCAAAACCACAACCCCCTGAATTAAGATTATGGGAATACAAAGAAGTAAATAATTATATGTGTTTTAAAAGTAGAAAAGATATAGAAAACTTTACTTATAGCATGGAACAGGTTTTTAAATATAGTATATCCCTACAGGAATATTCTAAAACATTAATTAGAGCCAATACTAAAGAAGGTAAAAATTATGAGTAGCATAAAAAATGCAGTAGAAAATATATTGAATCAAGAGGATGCTGAATCTTCAAATAAGCATAAGCACGTTAAACTACCACAAAATCTTTTCGGTATATTGTCTGTAGATGAATTGCCAAGTACGGTTACTTCACCTACAAAATACATTCGATTTTTTCCTAATGGGTTATTAGGAATAAGGGTAAAACTTATTTCAAAATCAGGGGTTACACCTGTAGTTTCTTCATGTTTCTTATCATTTAATAACACCATTCATAATGATGTAAATGTGGTGGGGTTAAGAAGGGAAATTGAAATGGATGGTGATGAAATTTATTCATTTGATCCTAAAAGTGAACTGCCTACACAGGTAGAATTTATTGTAGATAGTGCTGAAGTAACAGCTAATGATTCACATATTTATTTTGAGGCGGTACAAGAATTATGAAAAATTTTAATCCTGTAGATCCAGTAATTTATGAACTATTAGATACATTTAACCGGACAGGTAACATAAGAGACAACCCGACCCCTATTATTGGGGCTGATTGGGAAGCAAAATCTGATGTTTTAAATATTACCAATCCAGCCGGTTATATGGAATTTCCTGTAGGTACTAATTATGCTGCTGGTGCTACAGCACCTTCAATGCATAGCATTACCCCCGGAAATACAATAGCATTTGATTTAACATTTGCTACAGCGGGAAAAGCGTTATTTATTGGCATACGAAATGATGGTAATTATTATGGTGAAATTGCTGTTTCAAAATTAATTGAGATTCGTATTCGTG
>JALTLI010000138.1 GCA_027005635.1 Alphaproteobacteria bacterium | reverse complement strand
AACATCTTAATAAGGGGCAAAAAATTACTTTTGTTGGTATGCCTTTTGGTAAACCCCATTTATTAAATGCTATTTCTGGTATTTATAATTACCCAGTTAAGCTTAAAAATGCCCCAGCAGGTAAAGCAGAAAATATGAATATAAACCTTGATGACTGGGCATATTCAGGAGATAGTGGAGGCGGTTATTTCACCTGTGATGGTAAACTTGCTGGTATTCATTTTGGTAATCAGGCACATAAAAATAAACCTAGTAATGCTTTTGCTGTTAATGGTTTAGGCATAGTTAATGCTTTAAAGAGTAGTAAAATAATAAAATAGTTAATTATAAATTGGCACGTTACATGCATAGTATTTGATGGATTATTATATAAACATCAGGAGAATTTGCTATGCCAGTATCAATAATAAGTAATTTATCATCATCTATTGCGCAACGAAATATTACAAAAACAGATAATGATATTTCTCGTTCTCTTTCAAAACTTTCTTCTGGTCAGAGAGTGTTTAGTGCCGAAGAAGATGCAGCTTCACTTGCTGTTGGTGCTGGGCTTGCAGTAGATGTTTCCTCTTATAGGGCTGCACAAATTAATGTTGCTTCTGGTAGTTCAATGTTGCAAATTGCCGATGGTAGTTTAGGGCAAATATCTGATATTCTAATTCGTATGAAAACTTTATCTTCTCAGGCTGTTTCTGGGCAGTTATCTAATACAGAACGTAGTTTTATAGATGCTGAATATCAAGGACTTTTATCTGAAATTGATCGTATTTCTTCATCTACTGAATTTAATGGGGTTAATTTACTTGGTGGTACAACCCAATCTGATCTTAATACTGTTGGAGCAAATGTAGATACCAATGATGGTTATGTTGGATTTAATTTTGGAGCTGCTGTTAACCCTGGTGATGCTTTTCAAGTGGATTATTTTGCTACAACTAATGTGATGACGATTACTAATTTAACACAAAGTATTTCACAAAGCTTGTATGTAACGTCTCCAGCTTTGGGTTATACAACGGAATATACTTTTGAATCATTAGGTTTAGAATTAACTATTAATAGTGATTTTGATGATACAACAGATGTAAATGCAGCAACAGCAGCAGAGCAGTTTGATACAGTAGCTTCAGCAACAGCAGCTGCTGTAACAGCAGAATTTCAAGTTGGTACAGGAACAAACTCTAGTGATAGAATTAGTGTTACAATGCCATTTACTAATACTACAGCATTAGGATTAGTTGGTAGTGATGTTACTGGTATTATAAGCGCAAATGCAGCATTAACAAGTATAAATAATGCTATTGATGTACTAAATACAAGTAGAGGTAACTTAGGTGCATCATTAAGTAGATTAGAATTTGCAGGTTTAAATATTGATACAATTTTAGAAAATACAATCTCAACAAAATCAGCATTACTTGATGCAGATGTTGCTAAAGAAATAACAGAATTTTCTAGTAAACAAGTATTGATGCAAACAGCTATAGATATGCTTGGCAGAGCAAATGAGAGACCTAATATTTTACTAGGATTACTTAAATAATTAGATTGGTTATTTAGATGGCAAATAATATACCTATTGATAATGGTAAACTTCTGGGGCAAAAAAAATCTGGAGGCTCTGCACAAGCCAATAAAGGTGTTGTTTCTGGTATTAAAAATGAAGACAGTAAGTTTTCTATGGAAAAAGTTACTAATTTATCAGCATCATTTGATTTGAATAACGCCCTAGATAAAGCATATAAAAACGTAATTCGTTATATGAATGATATGCTTGATAGTAAAGATTTGGAAGTTAAAATGTCTGAAAACATAAATGAGCCAATTGGTTTTGTAACAGATAAAGAAACAGGAAAACAAGTTAGTAGTTATGAGGGTAAAGAAATGTTAAAGCTTTATTCTCATAACAATCAACGTAAAGGTATAGTTGTAGATGGCAAAATTTAAATTGTCAGAAAAAAAATAAAGGTGTAAGTAATGTTTGTAAAAAAATTTGTATGCTGTATCATAAGAGATGAAGGATATTTAAATATATGCTTAAAAATCGTGGGTCATGTAGACTTATTAGTTAAGGGAGAGGTAAGCCATGTCAAATATTAATTTAAATAATGTTACCCAATCGGGTAGTACTACTTTATTTTCTGGAATTTCATCAGGTATTAATTCACAAGCAACTATTGATGCTATCATTTCTGCTAAACGTGCACCAGCTGTTTTGATTGAGAAAAAAATAGATGTAAATAATCAAAAAATAACAGATTTAAATACACTGAGAGATTTATCAACTACATTTAAAGATACACTAGATCTTTTACGTGGACCAACATCAAGTACTTCTACAGATATATTTAAACAAAAAGTTGCTTATTCAGAAAGTTTTCTTACTAGTGCATCTACAAATACAGTTGCTTCTGCAGCTGAAAGTATTTTAGGTACTTCGGTAACTTCTGATGCAGTTGAGGGATCTTATACTGTTGAAGTTAGACAAATTGCAGAAGCTCAACAAATTCGTTCCGATGCATTTACTTCCACAACAACAGATCTTACTACTCTTGGTTATACAGCTGGTACATTTTCTATTAATGGACAAAATGTTACAGTAGCTGTTGGTGATACTCTTCTTGATCTACAAGATAAAATTAATGCATTAGATGCTGGTGCAACACCAACAAATGTTGTGGCATCTATTATTTCTGTATCTGCAACAGAAAACTACTTAACCTTAACAAGTACTGAAACAGGTACAGCAAATGCCATAACATTGGCTGGAGACACAACAGTAACAGATTCTCTGGGTTTAACAGCATTAGGGGCTGTAAAAAATGAAATTAATGCGGCAGCAGATGCTATAATAAGGGTTAATAATTTAGGGGTAGATATTACTCGTTCAACAAATGCAATAGACGATGTTATTGAAGGGGTAACCTTAAACTTATTTAAAGCAGAGCAAGAAACAGAAATAAAAATTGATATTGAATCAGATAAAAACTCAATTAAAACTGCAATAAGTGATTTTGTTAATGCGTATAATGATATTAGAGCATTTGTTAAAGATCAGCGCTCGGAGCAAGTTAGGGTTGATGGTGAGGATCCTGAGTTTGGTAGTTTGGCTTTTGATGGTACTCTAAGGCGTGTTTCTGAGAAATTATCAGAATTAATTTCTACTCCAGTTAGGGGGATAGATCCTGCAAGTGGTTTTGCAAGTATTTCTCAAATAGGGTTAACTATTGATGCAAACTTTGATTTAACCCTAGAAGACGGAACTTTTGATAATGCTTTATTAACAAACCTAGATGGTGTTAGGAAATTATTTACTTTCGATTTTTCTTCATCGGATTCAAGAGTTAAATATTTTAAAAGTACTGGTAACCCTGTAAATGCAGTAGATGGATCTGGTGTTGTTACTCCTTATTATCTAAATATGGGTGGTACTGATGCTACTGGTAATATTATTAGTGCTAATTTATCTGATACAGCAGGTGCTGGTTCTTTAAGTGATGGAACTATAGTTATTGAAAGAAATCTTATGAAGGTAGATTCACCTTCAAGTGCAGATGGCTTAGAATTACTTTATATAGGTAACCCTAATGATTTAG
>JALTLI010000137.1 GCA_027005635.1 Alphaproteobacteria bacterium | reverse complement strand
ATATAAAATGTATGCGATTGTATAGTATTATAATGATTTAACTTTAAATTTATATACTTTTTATGTTATTTTTATATTAGCAAAAAAGGATAATAATTATGTTTATAAAAGATATTACAGTAGATGGTTATGAAAAAATTATAGAAGTTGAAGATAAATCAACTGGCTTACATGCAATAATTGCTGTTCATAATACTAATCTTGGTTCCGCTGTTGGTGGTACTCGTATTTATCCTTATGCTCATAGAGACGACGCATTTAATGATGTTTTACGCCTTTCTAAGGGAATGACATATAAATCTGCGTTAGCTGGAATAAATTTTGGTGGTGGTAAATCGGTAATTATTGCTGATCCAAGTAAAAAAACACCAGAGTTATTACGTGGTTTTGGTGAATTTGTAGAAAGCTTAAATGGTAAATATATTTGTGCAGAAGATGTTAATTCTTCCACTGCAGATATGAAAATTATTAGCGAAGTAACAAATAATGTTGCAGGGTTGGAAGGTGATGGAGGAGACCCATCTCCGTTAACAGCTCTTGGTGTTTTTTCATCAATTAAAGTAACAGCAGAACAAAAACTTAATATCCCGTTAAATGAATTAACTGTTGCAGTTCAAGGTGTTGGTAATGTTGGTGGAGGTGTTGTTAAACATCTTACAAGTAACGGAGCAAAAGTTTATATTGCAGATGTTAATCAAACAGCATTAAAGGAATTAGCCGAACAAACAGGTGCAGAAATTGTTTCATCAAATGATATTATGACTATTGAAAGTGATATATTTTCTCCTTGTGCGATGGGCGCAATTTTAAATAATGAAACTATCCCTAATTTAAAATGTAAAGCTGTTGTTGGGGCGGCAAATAACCAACTTGCTACAAATGAAGATGCTGATTTATTGTTAGAAAAAGGCATTTTATATGCTCCAGATTATTTAGTAAATGCAGGTGGTATTATAAATGTTCATTTTGAGCGCTCCAAAGAAGGTTACGACGTTAAAAAAGCACAAAATGCAGCCGTGGCAATTGGTGATACTTTACTTGAAGTTTATGCTATTGCAGAAAAGGAAAATATTTCACCAACTGTTGCGGCAGATGAACTTGCAGAAAAACGTTTAGCTTTAAAAAAATAATATGAAACAAAAATTCTCAGTAGCTTTATATCAAACAGATATTGCCCAAAACTTTGGTGCAATATGCCGAACTTGCACAGGTTTTGGCGTTCCGTTACATGTAATTGAACCAACTGGATTTACATGGAATGATCCTAAAATAAAAACCTCTGGCATGGATTATTTACAGCGAGTAGAAATAACAAGGCATAAAAGTTGGGCTAAATTTTGTGAAAATAAACCCAAGGGCAGGGTGGTGCTTATAACTACAGATGGTGATGAAAGTTTAACTAACTTTAAAGCAAAACAAAATGATATTTATTTATTTGGTAGAGAAAGTGCTGGTGTACCAAAAGATGTGCATAACTCAGCTGATGTAAGAATTTGTATTCCTATGGTAAAAGGTGAGCGATCTTTTAATATTGCATCTTCTGCTGCTATGGTTATGTTTGAAGCTATGCGTCAGGCATCTCAATAATTAAGCTTCTTGCTTGTTTTTCCAAAGTACCAAAACTGTTAAAATAGCTAAGCTAATTACAATAAAACTCATTACAAAAATAGCACCGTGTTCCATAACATGGGTACTGTATATTCTACGGATTAAGCTTGTTTTTTCAAACATCCAGTTACCTTGTGGAAATAATATTGAATGTAAATAACCAGAAATAATACGCACACCACCAACTTTATAAGCAGTAGCTAAGCTTATCCCTGCAAATAAAAGCCAAAACCAACTACGAACTATAATTGCTATACGCATAGATTTCCACTTGAATAGTAAAATAACAGAAATAGGAACAAGAGCCACAAGCATATAACGAGTATTAATAATTAAATTTGCTACATCTTGTAAATGGCTTATTTCTTTTGGAACTAAGAAGTATCCCATTATATTAACCTTACGCAACTGTTGAGGAGTTACCAGATTATTTAATAAATCTAAGCTAGCAGTATTTATATTGTAAAAGTTAAAATATGCATAACTAAATACAATATTTACCCCAATTAATAACAATGTAGTTAAAATAACTAACCCAATAATAGAACTACTAAACTGTTTAAACATTTCAAAATACCTATTTAATTATTATTTAATAACTTATAAAAAGTTATACTAAAAAAATGTTTATTGATAAACATCAAAATATGATATTATAAACGTATAAATATCTTTTAACTACCTTTTACTACTCAAGTGTTTCTATATTCAGGAGAACATTATGTTTACACAAACAAAATTCCAAACAGTTGAAACAATTAGCCGTGAAGATGCATTAATATTAGGTTCATTAGATATAATATATAGTGATGGTACTTCTGTTGAAGATGATTACTATGCGTTAGAAATAAGAGATAAAGTAAAATATTGCGATGAAGCCTGTTTTACCGAAGATTTGTATCTGTTCACTTTCTCTTCAGAAGATGAATTTAGTTTAAAAATGTGTTTACGCACATATTCTTTTAGGTATCAATTTGAAATAGGCTTATTAAATGAGGAACAGCTAGAGCTTTACTATGATTTATTAGATAATTTATTAGATGAAATTATAAATGAAGCTGATTTTAGTAAAAAATATATTGTTAATTTAGCTACTTCTGAATTTACTTGTATTACTCATTAATATTATAATTAAGCTACTTAATAAATATTAGGTAGTTTTTACTTTGTGGAGATTATTATGCCTTTATCTTATATCCCAAAAATGCATAGCAAAAAAGAAATAATGGAAAAACGACTGGATAATAGAAAAAAAATTATTACTATTAATTCAGAAATGTTACCATCTTTTGATAGAATAACTGAATCAATTAAATCACTTAGTGAAGAAAGTTTTTTAGAAGATTTCAATGCCTTTAGTGTGAAAAATGAAATAGAGGTTGAAGGTAAAATAAACTCACGTTTGATTATCTATGAATTAGAACTATTGAATGAAAATATTACAATAGAAGAATTTCATAAATGTTGTGCTGAACTGCAACATAGTTTTTATGAAATCAGAGATTTACTTCTTGATTTTATTCAACCGTATCCAGCATTTGTTAATTTATCAGATCCTTCAGTACGTTGTTCGTTTTATCTCAAACTTGTTTATTTTCCATCTCGCGTAGCAACAAGAATGGAAGCACAGAGTATTATAAACACTAGTTTATTTTCCTGTGAGAAGAACAACAAAGAAGCGTTAAATGAACTAAAAAAACTTAATTTGTTTTTTTCTTTGTGTGATGAAAAATATTTCACGGAAGATTTTACTGTCTTTACAGTTTTAGATGAAAAAGAGTTTAGCATGAAGCTAAAATTACGCAAAATTAGTTATATTAATGCTGCTTTAGCAGGTGAAATTACGGAATTGGAAAGTGCTACATGCCAACAAACACTTAGTGTTTTGTTCCAATATTTTACTAGTATGGAAGGTTTTGATATTAAAACTAATAAATATCAAATAAACATTTCTACTTTAAAATATGAAATTATTAAATAATATATGAGTATTGCACTATATTTCTCTTGCTTCC
>JALTLI010000136.1 GCA_027005635.1 Alphaproteobacteria bacterium | reverse complement strand
AGTACCATTACCAGAAATAAGATTAATCCATTTTTTTGCAGGTGGAACTAAACTAGATTGCAAATTAGACGCAAATTTTTGCATTGCAATTTGTGCTGTGCTATCAAAAACTTTTACATTATTAGTTAAACCTCCCTTTTTAACAGAACTGAAACTGTTACGTTGTGGTGCAGAATATTTAAGAGCTTCCTCATAAATATTTGCCCAACCCTGTTTACGATTAGCTGCCACTTTAAAGCGTTTAATTTTATCTATTGCTGTTAAAGCCATATTATTCTCCTAAATTAGTTAATATTTGCAATAATCTCAGCTTTTAGCTCAATTAATCTTTTATAAAGTCCAAAAGGTGTTAAATTCCAACCACGTATGCCAAGTACTGCCTTAGCACAGGTTACGCAAGATGGAATATAATTAGCAAAATGACTAATAATCAGCTTATTTTGTTTAGGAAGTTTTATATATAAAACCGTCATATCAGCAGGGATATTCATAAAAGCTTGAGAAATCGCTAAAGGACGAATAACATCAATATATAAACCAGTTGTTAGCGGATCTATTACCAGTAAAAAATTACCAGATTTTTTCATGACACAAACATGACCAAAGCCATCTTTTAAAAAGAAATCAAGTATGGCAGAGCGCCCTTGATATGATCTAAAAATAATATAAAATTCTTGCATGGGTATTATTCTTCCCATACATGGTATTTAATACGCAAAAAAACTGCCATGTATATAGCAGTTTTTTTACTATTATAAATTAACTAATAATTAAATATTGCCTTCTTCTTCAAAGCCAACAATATCACTCATCTGGAAATCATCACCAGGCATAACTGTTGAAATAGCATGCTTATAAACAAGCTGAGTTACACCATCACGGGTTAAAGTTAAACAAAAGTTATCAAACCATGTTAAACGACCTTGCAATTTTACTCCATTAGTAAGAAAAATTGTAATAGGTTGTCTACCCTTACGGACATGATTTAAAAAAACATCTTGGACATTTACATGTTGTTCCTTGGACATATTATTATTCCTTATTTATTTATTATTTTTATTATTTTATGTTATTAATTATTTATCCATCTATTTATGAAACACTATACAAATAAAAAAACTTACGTCAGTTATTTACGCCAAAAAGCTGGGCTAAATATTACAAGTATTGTAAAAATTTCCAACCTTCCAAGTAGCATAGAAAAACATAATAATAGCTTAACTCCATCAGGTAAATGACCATAATTAGCAGCTGGCCCAACTTCACCAAGCCCAGGGCCTAAACTTGTTATAGTTGCCCCTGCTGCACTAAATGCTGTTATTTGATCTATTCCGTAGCTTGATATAGCCATAGAAATAATAACAAATAGTAATATATATAAACCTGCAAAGCTCCAAACTGCTTGCATTACATTATCAGGTACAGATTGTAAGCCTATTTTAATTTTACTAATACTTCTTGGATGAATTAATCTTGATAACTCTCTACCACCTTGTTTAATTATTAAAATAATTCTAAGAACTTTCATTCCACCAGCAGCAGACCCAGTACAGCCACCAACAAACATTAAAGCAAGCATCATCATAGCTATAAATACTGGCCATGCGTTATAATCAGATACAGTAAAGCCTGTTGTTGTTAAAACAGAAACTGTATTAAATAATGATTGTCTAATAGCATCACCAGTAGCCATATAGCCAGTAATAGTAAGAGTTGCTACCATAAATAATATAGCAATAACTGTAATAATAAAAAATACTTTAACTTCTATATTTTCTATGTAAGATTTAAAACCACCACCACTTAAAAAAAGGTAATGTAAAGAATAGTTTATAGCACTAACAAACATAAACACAATACTTACCCCTTCAATTAGTTTTGAATCAAAATAACCAAGAGAAGCATCATGTGTAGAATACCCGCCTGTTGCTGTAGTTGTTAAAGCATGGTTTATTGCATCAAAAAATGTCATACCTGCAAGCTTATAGCAAATAGCACAAGCTATTGTTATACATGAATAAACTATCCATAATACTTTTGCTGTTTCTTGTAATCGTGGCTGTAATTTATCTGCTTCTACCCCAGGCATTTCAGATTTATACAACTGCATACCACCAATACCTAAAAATGGTAGTACTGCAATAGCTAAAACAATAATCCCCATACCACCAAACCACTGCATTAATGAGCGCCATAATAATATACCATGATCCATATTATCTAAACCAGAAAGAACGGTTGCGCCAGTTGTAGTTAAACCCGATACTGCTTCAAAAAAAGCATCTACAAAAGATGGTGCAATATTACTAAAATATAATGGCATAGAACCAATAAATGAAAGGGTAAGCCATGTAAGTAAAGTTAAGAAGAAACCATCTTTATGGGATAAATTTTTATCTGTATCCTTATTAATTAAAATACATAAACCACCAACAAATGTAGTAGCAATAATTGTATTTAAAAATGCAAACATATGATCATCATGATAGCCCCAAGAAAGCATAGCAGGTATTATCATCATAAAACCAAATGATGATAGTACCCAACCAAGAATATAAAAAATTGCTCCGTAAGACATAATTATTTTCCTAAACTAGCTTAGCTATATCGTTAATGTTTTCTGTGGAATATAAAATAATAATTCTATCTCCTGCATGTATTGTGCTATTTTCTCCAGAAAATATAATCCCTCTATCTTTTGAATAAATAGCTGGTATTAATATTCCTTCTGGAAGTTTTAAATCTAGCATATTCATACCTATTAAAGGAGATTCATTACTTAATGTAATTTCTGATATTTCTGCTTTATCTTCATGAATAGTATGAAGATTTACAACGTCACCACTTCTTGTAAAATGAATAACTTTTGAAGCTGTTACATACCTAGGCGAAATAACAATATCCAGTTTAAGCATATCTGAAAGCCTGATAAAATCAGCACCATTTATTATGGTAATAACAGATTTTGCACCTAGTTGATCTGCTGAAATAGATGCTAGCATATTTTTTGAATCACTTGAAGTTACCGCTAAAACTGCATCCATTTGACCAATATTTTCCTGAATTAATAACTCATGATCTAGAGCATCGCCATGTAGAACTGTGGTTTTTTGTAAATTTTCTGCCAAAAAGTTAGCACGTTCTTTGTTATATTCTAGTACTCGTGTAGAAATATTCATTTTTTCTAGCCTTTGGCATAAATTGTAGCCAATACCGCTACCACCAATAACAAAAACATCTTTAATTGGTTTTATTTCTAAACCTAAATGAGAAATACTTTCTTCTATTTTAGAACTGTGGCAAATAAAATATAGCTCATCTCCTGCTTCTAGATGATCAGAACCTTGTGGGATAATCAAACGGCCGTCTCTAAAAATAGCAACTACTCTAAAAGGTAACTCAAGTTTATTTTGCAATGCCCTAAATTGAACATCTATAATAGAAACATCACTAGCAACATTCATACCTACTAGTATAATATTATCATCTGCAAATAAGTAGGTATCAAATGAACCAGGAACTGCCATAGTTCTGAGTATGGTATCAGAAATTTCTAATTCTGGGCTAATTATCATATCTATTGGTAAGTTTTCTGGGGTATAAACTTTATTTTTGGTAGATCCTAGATAAGAACGATTTTCAACCCTTG
>JALTLI010000135.1:2869-3675 GCA_027005635.1 Alphaproteobacteria bacterium | reverse complement strand
TATAGATAAAAACTCAAACCAACATCATATTTCTAAACTAATTGAAGAAGCTGTAGGAAAAGCCCTAAAAGGAAAAACACTTAAAGACGTTTAATTATTTTCTTTATCAGCATACATGGCTTTATCTGCAATACTAACTAAATCCAAAACATTAGTTGCTTCACTTGAATGCGCATAACCAATAGATGCAGATACTTCTAAAATTTTATCAACGCCTTCTAAATCCATTGGTTCTGAAATAAGTCTTAATATATCGTAATAATATTTCTTAGATTTTTCTTTGCTTACTTTATAAAATATCAAAATAAATTCATCACCACCCCAACGACATATTTCTGCACGGTGATTATAGTTATTTATAAATCTTGTGGCTATTTCTTTTAAAGCTAAATCACCAACTTCATGACCGTAAGTATCATTAATAGGTTTAAATTTATTTAAATCAATAAAGAACAATGTAAAATCTATATTTTTTGATTTTGCTTGCTGTATAGCAACTTCTAGTGTTGATCTATTTTGTAAACCAGTTATTGGGTCTCTACTGGCTACATTGTCACTATATAAATCATTGATACGTTTAAATAGCACGGGTTTATAATATTTTTTATCTTCTAGAATTTTATCAATTGTTGCAGGCTTTATTTTTAATGCTTCTGCTGTTTTTTCTAAATCACCTTTAAAATAATTAATTGCCATCATTACTTTAGTTTTTATGGCTTTAATTTCTCGTTGTTCTTTTGTGGTAAATTTTACTTTGTTAGATTTATTAAGCAAATGCATTATAACAAAACCTACTGTTATTAAGG
>JALTLI010000135.1:0-2859 GCA_027005635.1 Alphaproteobacteria bacterium | reverse complement strand
TTAAATCATTAGCAGTTAAATCTCTTATTGATATAATTCCAATTTTGGATAATGGATACTCCATAGAAAATGTTAATATTGGAACCAATACAGTTATCATTAAAAATTTTTCAGCCTTAATTTTTTTTGCCGCATAAAAATAACAATAAGTAGCCGGAGCCTCATTTAATATTCCGAATACTAACCCTGCAATAAAAGTTGCTGGATGAATAAAATCTCTGAATGATGGAAATAGCTCTGTAAGATTAGCATCAAGAGCACCGCTTTCTTTTATAGTACACATAATTAGCAATATAATTATAAAAGTAATAGATGTAATAAAAGTAACAAATGCGGTAACCCTTGCCTGATCTGCAAATGTTGTTGCTTTGTTATTTTCTGGGTGGATTTCTGCCATAAAAGTTTTTATAGTTTGGCATAAAACTGCAAGTGTCAGCCAAACCATAGTTTGCGCTCTTATTGATGCATCAACAGAAGATATCATTAAACCAACACCAAGAAGTATCATAGATACACCTGCTAAATCATTCCATTTAGGTTTTCTATGCATAAAAATTAATGCTATTAATAATCCGAGTGCAACATTTACTCGTTGCATTAAGCTACCTTCTGTTCCTGCAACATAAATAAATAAATGTAATGTAAAAATATGTTCCAGAAGATTTAAGCCTGAATAAATAAATGTTCTTGGTTGTTTTAATGTTGAATAACTTAAATGCCCTGGGCCAGCCTGCATAAATAAAACAGCAGATGCAGCAAGAGAACCAATAGCAATATATATAGAAGGACTAATATCAAACGAAATACTAACTTTAGCAATTATATTGAACATTGCCCAAAGCATTACAGATGAGTAAGCATACAAGTAACCTTTATTCATTATTTAACTCCATTATAGTAATTTAACTTAACACTTTTACGTTTTCTCGTTTAAAATTAATAGGATTTAATTTCATACCCCTTGAAATAGCTCCCTATGACTGCGGGTTATAAAATCAAATACTATCAATTTGTAAATCTCTTAACCGTAAAGTTGTTAAGTTAATTTACTATAGTATTAAATATAATAACCATTACTCCTAAAAATAATAAAGTCAGCACACTAAAATTAAAACATATTCTATAAACAAGTAAATCTAGCTTATCTGTACTTCTTTGTGCTTTAGATCTCCGATTATTTTTATTACGTAGCTTATTAATACGTCTTTCTTTTGTTCTTTTATCAATAGCTTCTTCTTTATCACTTTCCCAAATATGCGGAGTAAAATTATAAGCATTTTCATTTCTTTCAACACCATCCCAAATACCAGCTTTATAGTTTAGATATTCTTTTGGAGTCATGTTAGCAGTATTAACATGCTCCATTAATTTACGAACACCTATAACTTTGCGCCCCTGTAATAATGCAGAATCATCAAAATGATTAACTGGTTTTTGTTTTTTTGTCATAAACTATAATAAACCTTAATTTAACTTATTTTTGTTTAACTTAACAATACAGTAATTTAACTTAATTTCTAGAAATTTTTTTGGGTTGAGTAAAAAAAGATGGTGGGTCGTGCAGGGTTCGAACCTGCGACAAACTGATTAAAAGCCAGTTGCTCTACCAACTGAGCTAACGACCCATCTTTATGGTTGGTACGTTGCGTATAATACTCATATATTCGCTCTCGTCAAGTGTTATCGTACACTTCCTAGTAATTTTTTTGCAGTTTGTTGTAAATCACCTTCATTTATCGCAGTTCTTAAGGTTTTCATTAAGTTTTGATAAAAGAATAAATTATGTTCTGTCATTAAAATTGAAAGTAAAATTTCATCACTTTTTAACAAATGACGCAAATAACTACGTGTGTAATTTTTGCAAGTATAACATTCACAATTTTCATCTAATGATAAATCAGATTCTGCATGTTTAAGGTTTTTTATTTTAATAACCCCTTCGGAAGTAAATGCGTAGCCTTTTCTGGCATTACGTGTTGGTAGTACGCAATCAAACATATCTATACCATTACAAACAGCCTTAATTAAATCAGATGGATAACCGACTCCCATTAAATAACGTGGTTTATTTTCTGGTAGCATATCTACACAAATATTAGTTATTTCATGAAGTTCATCAGATGGTTCACCAACCGCAACTCCGCCAATTGCATAGCCTTCAAAACCTATTTCAACTAGTTTATTAATACTTTCTTGCCTAAGGTGCGGGTACATACTTCCCTGCATAATTCCAAATTGACCATAACCTTCCCTTTTAATAAATGCATCACGTGAACGTTTTGCCCAACGCATAGAAAGCTCCATAGATTTACGTGCCACCTGCTCTGTTGCAGGGTAAGGCGTACATTCATCAAATGCCATGGTTATATTTGCATCTAAACTATGCTGAATTTCGGTAGAAAGTTCTGGGGTTAATAAATGCTTAGAACCATCTATATGAGAACGAAAAGTTACCCCCTCCTCATTCATTTTACGTCTATGAGAAAGGCTAAAAACTTGATAGCCACCTGAATCTGTTAAAATAGGATGTGGCCAGTTCATAAATTTATGTAAGCCACCCATTTTTTCTATTAATTTGTGTCCTGAACGCAGATATAAATGATAAGTATTACCCAAAATTATATCGG
Organism: Alphaproteobacteria bacterium; assembly: GCA_027005635.1. GTDB lineage: Bacteria > Pseudomonadota > Alphaproteobacteria > UBA2136 > JALTLI01 > JALTLI01. The sequence goes on along the minus strand of JALTLI010000135.1, from coordinate 232 downwards.
AACCTAAATCTCGCACCGCTTCTGGTTTCATTGCTTTAACGGTTGCAACTGTACCAACTGGCATAAATACAGGTGTTTGAATATCTCCATGAGCTGTTTGAATTGTTCCTAAACGGGCTTTGCCATCTTTTTTATGTAGGGTGAATTTAAGGGTCATTTAATTATCTATACTATTTTATTTATGTGTAATAGCTTTATAGGTGTTTATTAAAAAAAACACAAGAACCTTGAT
>JALTLI010000134.1 GCA_027005635.1 Alphaproteobacteria bacterium | reverse complement strand
GCTTTACCTGCTGGGGCATTTTTAAGCTTAACTGGGTAATTATAAATACCAGAAATAGCATTTAATAAATGGGGTTTACCAAAAGGCATACCAACAAAAGTAATTTTTTGCCCCTTATTAAGATGTTCTTCAATATCCAAAGTTTTAACTTTAAAAACAGGGTCAGATAACTTCAAAACAGCAATATCTGGAGGAACAGAGCTATATAAAACAGTTGCAGAGATAGATTTCTGCAAATGTGGAATATACACCCAAACTTTATCTATATCATTAATAACGTGCTTATTTGTTAGAACTATTGATGGGCTGTATAATATGCCACTTCCCTTACCGTGTCCTTGTTTTTGGATTAAAACTGCTTTATTTAACAGATCTTTTTTAGCAATACAATTTTCTGCATAACAAAATAATGGTGTTAATAACAATACCAAGCTAAAAAATAATAATAAGCTTATTTTTTTAATCATTAACAAAATTTCCAAGCATCTTTATCTTCTAGCAAAGCTTTTAATAGCCTGTTATTCATTTCATGCCCTGGGTATTCCAAATAAAAATCACCCATAATAGGGTATCCAGCCATATAAAAATCACCGATACAATCTAGTATTTTATGGTTAACAGGCTCATTTTCCATACGCATAGGGCTTTCATTTAAAATACCTGTTTCATTAAAAACTAAGGCATTTTCTAGGCTTCCACCTTTAATTAAACCTCTATCGCGCATCATTTTCAAATCTTTTTCAAAGCAAAATGTTCTAGCTTCTGAAATATCATCTCTAAAACTATCTTCTGTAAGTTCATAGGCTGTAGTTTGCTCTGGTAGTAACGGGTGTTTATAATCTGTTTTAATTTCCACAATAAAATTATCAGATGGCGAAACACGTGCCAAACACTTACCTTCTTTAACCTCAACAGTTTTTAAAACTTGGATACTTTGTCTGCTATCATCTTGTCTAACCCTGCCAGCATCATCAATTAATTCTACAAATGGTTCAGCACTTCCATCTAAAATGGGTACTTCTTCACCGTTTAATTCTATAATTATGTTATCTACACCTAAACCATGTAAAGCTGCCATTAAATGTTCAACTGTTTTAACTTTTACGCCATGATCATTTTTAACCTCAGTGCATAAATCAGTTTGACTAACCGCTTTTGCATTCACTAAAATAGCATTTGCTCCAGCAGTTTCATCTGTTCTATGAAAAACTATACCTGTGTATTCCTCTGCTGGCTTTAAAGTTAATTTAACGTCTTCACCAGAATGTAACCCCTTGCCAGTAATAGATACAGATCTTCCAATAGTAACTTGACCAATTTTTTTCATTTTTCTTCCTTATTTTAGTAATTTAACTAATTTATACACCACACACTATACGCCCACACACTGTATATAAAACATGTTTTTGGCATATTGCTTGCAACAGTGTACATCAATACAAGAAATGATAGAATACTAAATATATAATAAATAGTATTAATGAAGTTTTGAAATACGCGGACACGGTATACCCTTTGTTCCCCGACATTCTAACTGTAATGCGTATTTACTCTTATCTTTTTTGTACCCCTTTTGACCCCGCATCTATGCGGGGTTCTTTTTTTTGGCACGTTTTATGCAAATAATTATTTAAGAATAACAAGTTCATTTAAAAGGGAGAGTTAAAAATGGATTTAAAAATGACTGGTGGAAATAGCTTTAACAGCAATAAACCAACTGTAAAAAATGCAATACGAGAAAGAATGAACTTCTTAATTGCCCGCCAAGGTATTGTTGCTAGTAATGTTGCAAATGCGTCTACTCCTGGTTATATTTCAAGGGATTTATCCTTTTCAGGGCAATTAAAAAAAGCAGGTGTATCACTAAACACAACTAATAAAATGCATATTCAAGGCGGTAATAATTCACTTAATAAAGTAGGAAAAGTTACTTACGATGAAACAAACATGCGAGACGATGGTAACTCTGTTAAGCTAGATCAAGAAATGCTTAAACTTAACGAAATTCAATTAAATTACCGTTTAATGACAAAACTTTTTACAAAATACTCAGCAATGCAAAACTTAGCACTGCAAGGTAACAGATAATTTAATTAGCTATAAATGGAGAGAATAAAATGGATTTAATGAAAGCAGTAGCAGTTTCAGCAAGTGGTATGAAGGCACAATCAATGCGTATGCAAATTATTTCAGAAAACATAGCAAATGCAGATTCCTTACAAAGTTCAGATGGTGGACCTTACCGTCGTAAACAAATATTTTTAAAAGCTGTAAAAAATCAGCAAGGCTTACAACAAGTAAACATAAGCAAAATTAGTAAGGATTATACAACACCCCTTAAGCAAAACTACGATCCTTCTCACCCATTAGCAGACAAAAGCGGTTATGTGAGTTATCCTAATGTTAATACCTTTGTAGAAACAACAGATATGCGTGATGCAACCAGAAACTACGAAGCAAATATGAGTGTAATTGAATCTGCCAAAGAAATGATGGCTCGTTCATTAGATTTACTAAGATAATAAAATAAGGGTAAAATTATGGTTACAATTAATCCACTAAATATGCTTTCAACCTCAACTAATGTTGCTGGTTCAAGTAAAAGCTCTGGCGGAGATTTCTCTAACTTGTTAAAAAGTGCTGTAGAAAAAACTGTAAATACTCAACGTGAGGCAGAAAAATTAACTCTTCAGGCAGCAGCAGGACAAGATATCCCAATGCAAGATGTAATTAAAGCCATTGGTGAAGCCGAACATACACTTAAAACAATGGTGACTGTACGTGATAAAACTATTGAGGCTTACCAAGAAATACTGCGTATGCCTATATAAATAGCATATAGTATGCATATTTAGGATGATATTTTACTCTAAAACAGCTTTTGATGCACTTCGTTTACCCTACGGGCATTTTTTTTAAGTAAAAACGTCTGCGTCGCAAGCTCCTATGCGGTTCTCATGTGCTTAACGCACACTGTGCTTCCACATTCTATTTTTACTTTATATATTTGCAATAAACTATATTATAGAGTATACATACTTAGTGTTATTAATCTTTTATTTTTTTTACTCACACTTCGGAGTATATTCTATGAATATTTCACAAGAAATAACTAATCACAAAACCCAATTAACTAATATTATTAAAGCAATTTTTACTTATAAATCAGACAACCAAAGAATTGTTATTAAACTACTATCGGCTGTAATTGCTGTAATTGCTGGTTTGTCTGCATTTTATGATTTTAATATTGCTTTAAATATTATCAGTATTGGCTTTTTAGTATTTATTATTTACAACCTTAAATATATCTTTTTTAAGCCATTAGCAGAAACTGTTAACAGTGATAATAATGGATACATATTTAAAGTTATTTTAATATCTTCATTTACAGCTTTTTTAGCAACCTTAGTAACGCCAGAGCCTTTTGGATTATTTATAACATCTTGGCTATTAATTGTAATTTTTTATGTTTATAGCTTTACATTAAGCAAAGAAGATCAACAACGGCAACTTGATTGTATCAAATCAATTAACAGTCTTAGCAATTCAAGAATTATTAATAATCGTTCAGGTGTATTTATAAAAGTATTATTTAGTCTTAGTAATAAGGATAAAGATAGTATCTTATACACATTAATGACTTCATTTATAGTTTTAATTGCTATTGCTATTATCTATGAAA